>JANMWU010000286.1:0-3998 GCA_031380785.1 Gemmatimonadaceae bacterium | reverse complement strand
TACTGACATCTGTGGGCACGGACACGCGCAAGGCCCCCTGGTAGCAGGTCCGGGTAACCTTGGGGGTGGGCCAGCGGCTGGCAAGCTCTGGTTGAGGCCGAATTTCGGACGGCTGGCGGGGTGGCGAAGCGACGCGAAGGCACAATTGATTGAACGCAACACCGATGGAGCAGTGATGCACACACGAAAGCTTGGCGCGAACGGCCCAATCGTCTCGGCCATCGGTCTTGGTTGCATGGGCATGAGTGAGTTCTACGGCGCCCGTGACGACGGCGAATCGATCGCCACCATCCACCGCGCGCTCGATCTCGGCGTGTCGTTTCTCGATACCGCTGACATGTACGGACCGTACATCAACGAAGAACTGGTCGGCCGTGCGATCAAAGGCCGCCGCAACGACGCCTTCATCGCCACCAAGTTCGGCATCCTGCGTGATGCGAATGATCCCACGAAGCGTGGCATCAACGGCCGGCCGGACTATGTGCGACCGTCGGTTGAAGGCAGTCTCAAGGGCCGCGGTATCGAAACCATCGATCTCTACTATCAGCATCGCGTCGTTCCAGATACGCCGATCGAAGAGACGGTTGGCGCACTCGGCGAACTGGTCGCGGCCGGCAAGATCCGGCACATCGGTTTGTCGGAAGCGTCGGCGGCAACCATCGAACGTGCGCACGCCGTGCATCCGATCACTGCGCTGCAGAGCGAGTATTCGCTGTGGAGTCGCGAGCCGGAAAACGGAACGCTGGCGATGTGCCGCAAACTCGGTATCGGCTTTGTGCCATACAGCCCGCTCGGCCGCGGATTTCTCACCGGTGCCATCAAGACGCCCGATGATTTCGACGCGCATGACTACCGACGTCACAGCCCGCGCTTTCAGGGCGAAAACTTCGCGAAGAATCTCGAGCTGGTGGCGAAGGTGAAGGAGCTCGCGGCGACGCTCGGTTGCACGCCGGGACAACTGGCGTTGGCGTGGGTGCTTGCACAGGGCGATGACCTGGTGCCGATTCCCGGCACCAAGCGTCGCCGCTATCTCGAAGAAAATGTGGCCGCCGCTGATGTGACGCTCTCTGCCCAAGACCTGGCTGCCATCGACGGGATCTTCCCCACCGGCGCGGCGGCTGGACTGCGCTATCCGGAAGCGATGATGAAGTCAGTGAACGGCTGATCCGGAAGTGAGCCGCGGCATCTTGCGCGTCCGGGTCACTATCCGTATTCTCGTGTTCCGAACAAATCCCGAAGCCGGGAAGTATTTCTTCGCCGACTCTACGAGGTTCTCATGTCCACGTCCGTCGTAATCTCCCCCGAGGCGCTGCTGGCACATTGGCAAGGTCATCGTCGCGTCACGCGTCGCGTGATCGCCGCCTTTCCGGCTGAGGAATTCACCTCATTCACGATCGGCGGCCTGCGGCCATTCAGTGCGCTCGCGTCGGAAATGCTCGGGATGGCCGTGCCCACCACCAGCGGCGTGATCACGAACGAGTGGGCCGCCTACGCCGCACCGCCGGTATCCACACAGGGCGAGGTGTTGAAGGAATGGGATGCACAGACCGCACAGCTGGATGAGCTGTTCCCGAAAATTCCTATCGAACGGTTTCAGGAAACTGTGACGGCATTCGGCCAGTGGACGTTTCCGGTGCACGATCTCTTTCTGTATGTGATCGACAACGAGATCCATCACCGTGGACAGGGCTATGTGTACCTGCGCGCGCTGGGCATCGAACCGCCGCACTTTTACGATCGCAGCTGACTCGGATGGCAGGCGTTCACGAAACGAAACCACGTTCCGTGAGCGCCTGCACCACTGACGGTCGCGCCATACTCTCGGGCGATTCGTTCCAATGATTGAATGACTCGCTGCGCGCAGCGCCGGCGGCGAGCAGAAATCGCGCCGCCTGCGTGGCGAGTGATGTTGGACCGTTCACCTTTTCGTCCGCGCAGATCAGCGATCCATCACCGGCAGATACTCGCGCCACGGTCCAACGTCTTCGCGATACTGTTTTGCCATCACGCGCGCGGTCTGCGCGATGTGACCCAGGTCATGCGCCACCCAGGTCGCGAGCAGCTGATGAAGCCTGAGCCTGCGACAGGATCAGCTCCGCGCGCGAAATCCAGTCCGTGCGTTTGCTATGTACGAGGTGCCCCATGATCACGAACGGGCTCCACGAGTCGCCGCCTTCATTCGTTTCGGTCCACTCCGTCGGCAGTCCGGCAAGCAGCGTACGAAATGTTTCCGGAGTGCGCTCGAGGACAGCAGTGGCAGCTGACAGTTCAAATGGCATCAGATGGTGCGCGCTGGTGGTTTCTCGTTGGTCGGATTCGCGTTGTAGGCAGCCGATCCGCCGGGCGGAATGGTGAGGTAGTTCCAGTCCTCGGCACAAAGCACGTGTGACAGGTAGACAATCTGTCCGACGTGGTAACTCACATGCGACAGCGAGCGAATTAATGCCTCGTGTACCGCCAGCTCTTTTCCGCGGATGCGCACTGTCCGCATCAGGTCAGCATCCTGCAAACCGGCCAGCGCATCGAACAATGCCATCCAGCCGATGCGAAAGTTCGCGTCGAACTCTTCGCGTGAGACGGTGCGCGCGGCAAACTCTTCGTCACGATTGCGCGATGGCTTCTCGCCATCCGACTCGAGAAAGTCTGTGAAGCGTGAGGCGAGATTACCAGAAAGATGCCAGCAGATCACGGCCAGCGAGTTACCGTTTGCCGGACCGGACACCGACAGCAGATCTTCAGGCACCTGCTCCAGCGCTTTGTCGGCCAGAACCTGATAGCGACCGTACTCCGCTTCGATCGCCGCCACGAGCACTCTGTCAGTCAGCATAACGCGCAGGCTCCAGAAATGTTTTCAGGTGAGTTGGATCGGTCGAACGTCGAGTGACTCCATCGAGATAGCACCACTGGTCCGCCCGTCGGCAGTAAGCGCGCGACGCAGATATCCGGCCTGACCAAAGTGGAACGACAAATGCGCGGTGAGGTGCATCAGGAACAGTCCGGTGGCTGGCCGTATCCCGCCCAGCAGCGCGGTCCATTCCATCGATGCCGTTGGCATGTGTACAACTCTCCGGTGCGCGACGGAAGGCGGTGTGCCGGACGATTCCGGCGCGGTGAAATCTACGTCGGCAGCGTCAAGGCGCCGCCGGAAAAATTCGTTCGAGCTCAGCACGCGACAGCGTGTTCACCGGTACCGTCCACTGTCCGGCCAACGGCGCACGCGAAATGGGCACCGCCGCGCGCGAGGCGACCGCGACACCGTCGACGAAGTCCAGATGCCTGCCCTCGCGCCACGGAAGCGTCGATTTGACGATCTCCCACGGTACCGCACCGCCGGTCACGCGACCGCTCGAGAACTCGCAATCCAGCCACGCGACAATCATCGCGCGATCGGCGTGCGTCGCGGCAATCAGCGATTCGATGGACTCGGACGCGGCCAGATCTGCGGCACGATTGCGAACGTAGATGAAATCGTCGCCTGCCACGAGAAGCGTGCGCTGTACGCGACGGTCGTGCTCAATGCGGATGGCGAGAAAGCGGCCGTCACCATTGCTTCGGCGCTGCCACGACTCGACGTACGAACTGTCCAGCGCATGTTCGTACATCGCATCGCCTCCGCGACGCTCGAGTCGTCCGATATCAGCAGCGGTATCGGCGGGTTGAAAGTCGATATCGTGAATCCAGGTCGAGAGCGGCCCGCGCACCGTCGTGCGTCCGGTGAAGCCGCGCTGCTTTGCGAGTGCGCGCAACTGCTCGTCACTCAGATCGGCGAAGGAGCCTGCACCGGTGAAGGAGGGGCGCGTCACGGGAATCCGCATGTCTCCGTAAAGCGTGAGCGTCTGCAGATAGTGCACATCGAATGTGCTGGACCGCTGGCCGCGACGTTCGATCCACTCGCGTGTCCAGACTCCACGCATCCAATCCGGTGGCGACGTGGAGTCGAGCGCGGCCACGGTGCGCGGATTGGCGGCCGTCGGGCTATGTGGCGCGCAGCCAGTCAT
>JANMWU010000277.1:0-36946 GCA_031380785.1 Gemmatimonadaceae bacterium | reverse complement strand
GGTCGTGTCGTGCCGGAATTGAGTGATCGGTGCACGAGCCACCGACCGCTTTTGATGATGCGAGACACAAAGAACCGCGCCGGATTACGGAACTTCCCGGAACGCCGGCGCGGTCTTTTTTGTGCGGACCGTCGCTGCGCTGCGTGAGCCGCGGCGCGGTGCGCGTTACGGTTTCCGCGCGACCTGGCCGCGAAGCTCGCCGCTGCCGAATGTGCTCGAATGCACATCGACATAGACTTTGCCGGCGCGCATCAGCGCTTTGACCGAGTCCATGGCGATGCGTGGCGTGCTGCGAATCCAGGATGGCGAGATGTCACCAAGGCTGATGACGCCGTCGAGTGTCACGCTTGGCGCCTGAGCATTGTTGCCGTTCACCGGCAGCAGCCAGACAATGGTGTTGCCGTTGGCGCCGGCGGCCGCCGTGTGCAGGTGCGCCTGGGTGATGCCGCCCAGGCTCGTTACGGAAAGCGAGTAGCTCAACGTGGAGTCGCGGGCCTCGAGCGTAATCGTGCCGGTGCTCGTCGACGTCGTGGCCGGCACCACGCTGCTTCCCGCGAGCGTGGCGGTGAAGGTTTCGTCAGCCGGGCCAAGTGTCTTGTCGGTTCCGGCGCTGCCGCCACAACCGGCGAGTGACATCAGTGCGAGCGCGGGGAATACTGTGCGCGAACGGAGCATGAGTCTCCTTCCTTCGTCGGAATGGCCGACACAGTGACTGCGAACGGCGCGCATCCTGGCGCCCGACACGGTCCGTGAATCGTCGGAGTAAGGCGCCGAAAGAGATTCAGCGCCTACGTTCAGACGAGCGACATCGCAGCACGTCACGCGCAGCGATAGTCTTGACACAGCAATCCTGCACACTCTGTGCCCTCCCTCCACGCCTGGTCATGTCTCCTGCCGCCGACAGCTCGGATCCGATGCACGGAGTGACACTCGAGCGCATCCTGAACGAGCTGGTTGAGCACTACGGGTGGAATGCGATGGGACAGAAGATCGAGATCCGCTGCTTCACCAGCGACCCGAGCGTCGCGTCGAGCCTGAAATTCCTGCGCAGGACGCCGTGGGCCCGCGCCAGGGTCGAAGCGATGTACCGTGACTTGCTGCGCGTTCGCGCTCGGCCGGTTCAGGAATAGAAACGTCCGGGCGGTGTCGGTCGTCCGGAGGAGTGGCGCCGTTGCGCATTCCCGTTCCCTCTCCGCACCAGCCCCACGTGACGCGCGTTCTCAGAAATTCACTTTTCGTCGTTGTGCTTGCGCTGGCGCTTCCTGTCAGCGACACGCTGCGTGCGCAGTCGATCGTACGCTGGGCTGATCTTACATCGGCGCAACTTGCCGGCCTCGATCGGTCGCACACCGTCGTCATCGTGCCGGCCGGAACGATCGAGGAGCATGGCACGCTGCTGCCAAGTGGTGCCGAGCTGTTTCAGAACGACCGCATCGCCGGTGATCTCGCCACCGATATCGCGGCCCGCCCGGGTTGGAGTGTGGTGATGCTGCCGACTGTGCCACTTGGCAGCGGCGCGTTCGATCGAAAGGCCGGTCGCAGTGGATTCAGCGGCACGCTGGCCGTGCGCGCATCGACGATCCAGGCGGTGTTCACCGATCTGGCGGACAATCTTGGGGCTCAGGGTTTTCGATTCGTATTCATCGTCAATGGTCATGGCGACGCCAATCACGATCGCGCGCTCGATCTCGCCGGCGATTTCTTCACGGCGTCGTACCGCGGCTTCATGGTGCACCTGCTCGGCCGGCGCGGTTGTCAGGCCGACGGTCTCGAGCCGCCGCCGATCACGACGTTCAGCGCAAGTGCGATGACCGCAGACGCTGACTCGCCACATGGCGGCGCGATGGAGACATCCCGCATCTGGTGGTTGCGACCGGATCTGGTGGATTCCGCCGCCGTGCGCAGGGCAGGCGACGTATCGGTGAAGGGGGCCGCTGAATACGCGCGGATCGCACAACGCGCCGACTGGCCTGGCTACGTGGGTGCGCCACGATTTGCGTCGCTTGAACTGGGCGAGTGGCTATATCAGACGCAGCATCGCAATTGCAGTGATCTCGCATTGCGTCTGCTCGATGGACTCGACGAACGTGCCGTTGCGCGGTACGGCGATCAGCAGCGCGCCTATCCCGACGTGCGCACGGTCCTCGATGCGCAGGAGCGGCTGGAGATTGAGGACGCCGTGCGCCAGAAGCGGGCACTCGCGCGGACGCCGACGCGGCCTTGAGCCGCCCAGCGCACGGCCACGAGCGGCGTTGCCGTGGGCGCCGACATCCGGCCCGACGACCGACTATCCTTCGACCTCGACGCACCGCATGACGGTGCGCCCAGCAGCCGCGAATCCACCCGGCCGCATCACCGAAGCGGAGGGTACGCGGTTGGCGAAGAAGCCGAATTACGATTTCGAGAAGCGGCGGAAGGAGCTAGAGCGAAAGCAGAAAAAGGATGCCAAGCGCGATGAGCGCCTGCTGCGACGCCGATCCGGCGGCCCGGAGGAAGGTGATCCGGCTGATGGCGAAGTTACTGAACCGGCTGACGGCGACGGCGCGCCGAGTGTCGCTTGAGGGCGTGACGTGAAATTCCGTGTCAGCACTGCGTGGCGCGCGGCAGCGCTTTGCGGTGCGTTCGTCCTGGCTGGAGCGGCAGAGGCCCAGCGCCCGCGCGCGGCGCGAGAGTCGGCGACCGCGGCCTACTATCCCGATGCCGGTGGCGCCTGGGAACATCGGTCGCCATCGCAGGAGGGCCTCGATTCTGTCTCGCTCGCCTCTGCCATCGCATTCGCGATCAGCAGTGAAGCGAAGAATCCGCGCAGCATGGAAGAGAATCACTACCGCACATTCGGCCGTGAGCCGTACGGTGGTGCGGTTGGCCCATTC
Source organism: Gemmatimonadaceae bacterium (assembly GCA_031380785.1). GTDB lineage: Bacteria > Gemmatimonadota > Gemmatimonadetes > Gemmatimonadales > Gemmatimonadaceae > JACMLX01. The sequence continues at coordinate 34,073 of JANMWU010000277.1, read as the reverse complement.
AAGGATCGCGGCGATCCGACCGGCGTGATTCTTCGGCACGGTTACATCGTTGCGGAATGGGGCGACCCGGATCGCGTCGATATGACGCACAGTGTCACGAAAAGCTTTCTGTCCTCGGTGGTCGGCCTCGCGTGGGACAGGCACATGATCCGCGATCTGAACGAGCCGGTGTACCGATCGGTGGGACCGATTCCGGCGCTCCCGGGCGGACCTGGCACCGGCACTGTCACGCTGCTGGATCTCTTCGCCACTCCGCATAACCGTCAGATCAGCTGGGATCATATGTTGCGGCAGGTCAGCGACTGGGAAGGCACGTTGTGGGGCAAGCCGGAATGGGCCGACCGCCCCACCGGCGAGCCGTCGCAGTGGCGCACGCGTGACCGCATCAAGCCTGGCGCTGCGTACGAGTACAACGACGTGCGCGTGAACGCCCTTGCCCTCGCCACGCTCGAGGTGTGGCGGCGCCCGCTGCCGTCAGTACTCCGCGAGTACATCATGGAACCCATCGGCGCGTCGACCACCTGGCAGTGGCTTGGCTACGAAACCTCGTGGGTGGTGATGGACGGACAGGCCGTGCAATCGGTGTCGGGCGGCGGTCACTGGGGCGGCGGGCTGTTCATCAATGCGCACGACATGGCGCGCTTTGGCTATCTGACTCTGCGCCGCGGCAAGTGGAAAGACCGGCAGATTCTCTCCGACGCGTGGGTGGCACAGGCGCTCACCCCGACGCCGGCACAGCCGACGTACGGTTTCATGAACTGGTTTCTGAACACTGATCGCAAGTACGTGCCGTCGGCACCGGCGTCTGTCTTCATCCACGTCGGCAACGGAACGAACGTGATCATCGTTGATCCCGATCATGACATCGTCGCCGTCGTTCGCTGGATCGAAAACGGTGCCGTTGACGGCTTTCTGCAGCGCCTGATGGCGGCGCTGCCTGCGCACTGAGCGATGGACGCCCGAGGTCGCGATGCGGTTTTGCGTCAGCCATTTATGACACTGATCGGCGCGACGCTGGAACGGGCGGAGCGCGGCGAAGTTGAGATCCGTCTGCCATGTCGGTCCGATCTCACGCAACACACCGGCGTGGTGCATGCCGGCGTCGTGACATCCATTGTCGATACCGCGTGTGGTGCCGCAGCGGCGACGCTGTTGCCGGCCGACCGGGAAGTCGTGAGCGTTGAATTCAAGATCAATCTGCTCGCGCCGGCTTCAGGAGATTACCTGCGCGCAGTTGGTCGCGTCGTGCGTGCGGGTCGCACGCTCACCGTGTGCAGCGGTGAAGTGTTCGCAATTTCCGGCGGCGACTCCCGGATCGTCGCCGTGATGCAGGCAACGATGATGGCTGTGACGACGCGCGACTCGCAGCTGACAAAAAATCAGCACGCACTAAGCTGAGCGGTCCTGGAAAATTCGCGGTGCATGGCGATTGCCCGGAAAGACCGGCACGGGTCAGTGTCATTCTGTGATTCCCACTTCGACGACAACCGCGGCGATCGAGTTCAGCGTCGGCGCCGGTTCCCGCACGATGGCGGCGTCGGTCACAAAACGTTTCCGGTGGCGATGGGCACGGGCATGTCGGCAGGGTAGCGGCGGCGGCTTCGAAACCGAAGTGCCGTCGCTGAACTGCCGCTGCACATCGGCTGTCCGCCACCGTAGACGCGGTGCGGTCGCGAACGCATTCTCCTCGTGCGCCGTACACAGCCCGACTGTCCCGAGTTTCGCGCCGCACCGCTTCTTCCCGCCTCGCCTCCGATGCTCTGTCGTTCGTGCGTCACCGCCCTCGCCCTCGCCCTCGGCCTCACGGCCGGCCGCGCCGTTGCACAGGAAACGCTGCTGCTGCGCCAGCCCACCGTCAGTGAGCGGCACATTGCATTCGCCTACGCCGGCAATATCTGGATCGTCGAGCGCGCCGGTGGCCAGGCGCGACGCGTGACGTCGTTTCAGGGCAACGCCGCTCAGCCCCGACTCTCACCGGACGGCAGGACCATCGCGTTCACTGGCACCTACGCTGGCAATGCCGATGTCTACACGGTGCCCGTGGAAGGCGGAGAACCGACACGACTGACCTGGCACCCCGGCGCCGATGCCGCAACCGGATGGACGCCGGACGGAAAGCGGGTTGTCTTCGCGAGCACGCGGCAGTCCAGCGCGCCGACGCCCACGCAACGATTCTGGAGTGTCTCGACAGACGGTGGCGCCGAAGAACCGATGCCGATGCCGCGCGCGTTTCAGGGCCACATCAACGCCGCCGGCACGCACATCGCCTACCGCATGGCGAGTTCGTGGGACGATGAACGTCGCAACTATCGCGGTGGGCAGAACAAGCCGATCTGGGTGCTCGACCTGAAGTCATTTGCACTCGACACCATTCCGCGCCCAAGGAATTCGAAGGACATCGATCCGGTCTGGGTTGGTGAGGATGTGTTCTTCATCTCCGATCGCGACGGGGTGCAGAACGTGTGGAGGTTCGACGGTCGCTCGAAGGCGGTGACACAGCTGACGCACTTCACCGACTTCGATGTGAAAACGATGGAAGCCGGCGCCGGCATGGTGATCTTTGAACAGGCGGGACGGCTGCATCTGCTCGACCCGAAAACAGGAAGGGCGACACCGGTACCGATTACGGTGAAAGGCGATTTCCCGTGGATGATGCCGCAGTGGAAGGACGTCTCATCGCGCATCAGTGCATTGGCGCTGTCGCCGACCGGCAAACGCGCGCTGGTTGAGGCGCGCGGTGAGATCTTTACCATTCCGGCCGAGAAGGGCGATGTTCGCAACCTCACTCACTCGAGTGCGAGCGCAGAACGTGCGCCGGCCTGGTCAACCGACGGGCGGTCGGTGAGCTGGTTCAGCGACGCATCGGGTGAGTACAAGCTGATGATCGCGCCGCAGGACGGTCAGGGTGAGGCGCGCGCAATTGCACTTCCGGGAATGAGCTTTCCCTACACGCCGGCCTGGTCACCGGATTCGAAGAAGGTGTTGTTCACTGATGTCGGACTCAGGTTGTGGATCGTCGATGTCACGAGCGGCGCGGTGAAGAAGTACGACGGCGACATGTTCATGGTGCCGGAGCGCACGATGAATCCGGTGTGGAGTCCCGACTCGAAATGGATCGCGTTCGCGCGTCGGTTGCCGAGTTACTACCACGTGATCGTGGTGCTCAACACCGAAACCGGCGAAACGAAACAGCTCACCGACGGTCTCGCCGACGCTACTTCACCGGCATGGGATGCGTCCGGCAAGTATCTCTGGTTCCTCGCCAGCACTGATTTCGCGTTGCGCTCACAGTGGCTCGACATGACGTCGTACGAGCGGCCGCGCACAAACGCCTTGTACGTCGCGGTGCTGAAATCCGGCGAGGCAACGCCATTCACACCGGAAAGCGACGACGAACCAATGGTTGCGCCGGCGCCGGTTCCGGCGGTGTTTGTACCCGGCAATACCCCCACGCCACCGGTCCCCGCAACCACTGCAGCGCCAGTGCGCACGCCGGTCGTCTCGATTGATTTCGACGGTATCGCACGACGTATCATCGCCGTCCCGGCGGTTGCATCGCGTGACTATGCGCTGCTGAAGAGCGGCGTTGCCGGCACTGTGTTCTTCTGGGAAAACGTGGATGCATCAGGTCCGGCGGAGCAGACGGCGCCGGGTGGCCCGGTGTATCGCTACACGCTGAAGGATCGCAAGGCGATTCCATTCGCCAGTGGCGTTGCCGCGTACACCGTCAGCGCCGACGGCCGCAAACTTCTCTACCGCACTGGCGGTGCGCAGGCGGCGTTGTTTCTGGTTGACGCCACAGCTGCCACAGCTGCCACAGCTGCCACAGCTGCCACAGCTGCCACAGCTGCCACAGCGCCGGCGTCGGGGACCGGTCGCCTGACGGCTGTGCTGCGCATGTGGTGGGAGCCGAAAGCGGAGTATGCGCAGATCTTCGACGAAGCCCGGCGCAAGGTCCGCGACTACTTCTACGTGCCGAATCTGCACGGCACCGACTGGCCGAAAGTCGTGGCGCAGTACAAGCAGTTCCTGCCGTTCGTCGCGTCGCGCGCAGACCTGAACTATCTGCTCGACTGGATGGGCAGCGAACTTGCCGTCGGACACTCATACGTGACTGGTGGCGATTTCCCGGAGCTGCCGACAACCACCGGCGGCCTGCTGGGCGCTGACATGACGGTGAACAATGGACGCTATCAATTCACCCGCATCTACGATGCCGAGAGCTGGAATCCGGAACTGCGCGCACCACTTGCGGCACCGGGAATCGATGTGAAGCCGGGTGAATATCTGCTCGCCATCAACGGTCAGGAAATTCGCGGCACCGACAATGTCTTCCGTTTTCTGGACGGCACCGCGAATCGGCAGATCGTGATTACGGTGAATGCGCGGCCGGGCATGGACGGCGCGCGTCGCTACACCGTGGTTCCGGTCGCCAACGATCAGGGACTGCGCACACGCGCCTGGGTGGAAGGCAATCGTCACATCGTCGACTCGCTGTCGGGTGGCAAGCTGGCCTACGTGCATCTGCCAAACACAGGCCAAGGCGGATACTCGCAATTCAACCGCTACTACTTCGCGCAGCAGAACAAGCAGGGTGCGGTCATCGATGAGCGGTATAACGGTGGCGGTTCTGCGGCCGACTACATTATCGAACTGCTCAGTCGTGACTTCGACGGCTACTTCAACAACCCGGTCGGTGATCGGACGCCCTTTGCCAGTCCGTCGGCCGGCATCTGGGGACCGAAAGTTATGATCATCAACGAAATGGCCGGCTCCGGCGGTGACCTGATGCCGTACATGTTCCACCGCCGCAAGATCGGCACGCTCGTCGGCGCGCGGACCTGGGGCGGACTGGTTGCGACGTCAGATCAGGCGCCGTTCGTCGACGGTGGCGGCATGGTTGCACCGCGGCTCGGGTTCTTCGATCGCGATGGAAAATGGGCGGTTGAGAATGAAGGCATTCCACCTGATATCGCGGTCGAAAATTTCCCGCGCGATGTGATCGGTGGTCACGACAGCCAACTTGAACGCGCGGTGCAGGAAGCGCTGCGAATGCTCGCGGCCAATCCGGTGCGCATGATGAAAGAGCCGCCCGGCGCCACGTGGGGCAAGCGACCGCAGTAGTGCGATGTCCGGCGGTGAAACGGGGGCCGGTCCATCGAGGACCGCCCCGTTGCTTGTGCTGCCTACTCGCGCTCGTACTGCAGCTGCACCAGCCCTGTCGGGTGGCTCTCGGCGCGCAGCAGCCGCCAGCCACTGGCCGGAATTCCGCGCGAAAACAGCGGCCGGCCGGCGCCAAGCAGCACCGGGACCAGCGACAGGGTCATGTCATCCACCAACCCTTCATCCAGGCCCTGCCTGATGGTGGCGCCGCCATCCAGATACACGCGTTTGATGCCGGCAGTGTTCAGTCGTTCCATCAGCGGCGCAAGCGCGCCGGCGTACATCTCTTCACCGAATGCGGGCACCAGAGCGCGATTGGTGAGCACGATCACACGCTTCTCGGTGAACGGCCAGGTGTCAAAGGTGCGCACAGCGTCGTAGGTCGCGCGGCCGAGCACGACAGCATCAACCGTATCCATGAACGCCGCGTAGCCATAGTCGCCGCCTCCGGCGTCCTGAACTCCGGCCAGCCAGTCCAGCCCACCATCGTCCCGGGCGATAAAGTTGTCGAGGCTGACGGCGATGTAGACCGACACGCGTGGCTGCACGCGGCGCTCCTGAAACGGGTGATGCGCGCTGATCGGTTGCGCAAAATCTCTCACGAATGCATCCCGGTCGGCGAGATCGGCCCACAGGGTTCTGGCGCTTTCACTTTATACTCAACATGAACTTTCTCATCATCGGTCTGGGCGCCGGACTGCTGTCCGGGCTCTTCGGCATCGGCGGCGGCATCGTTATCGTCCCGGCGCTCGTGTTCGCCGCATCCATGGCGCAGAAGACTGCCACCGGCACCTCGCTCGCGGCGCTCCTGCTGCCGGTCGGCGCACTTGGCGCGTGGCAGTACTACAAAGCCGGCGCGCTCGACATGCGCGCCGCGCTGCTCATTGCGCCGGGACTGCTCGTCGGGGCGCTGATCGGCGCGAAAATCGCGCTGCAGCTCCCGACCCGTGATCTGCAGCGCGCTTTCGCCGTGTTTCTCTGTATCGTCGCCGGCCGCATGTGGTTCTCCGCGAAATAGCGTGAACGCAATACTCGTCAGGCGATGCGGCGCAACACGCGTCGCACTTTCTCCACGATCTCACCGATCTGTGATTCGCTCACGATCAGCGGCGGCGACAATGCAATGATCTCACCGGTGACGCGTACCAGCAGATCCTCGTTCCAGAAGCAACCGTTCATCGCGTCCATTGCGCGCGCACCCATCACGCCCTCCCGCGTCGACATTTCGATTGCGCCGACAATGCCGATGTTGCGGATGTCAATCACATGCGGCTCACCCTTGAGCGAATGCACCGCGTCTTCCCAGACCGGCATCAAGGTGGCGGCGCGTTCAAAGAGACCCTCGTCGCGATAGAGCTTGAGCGTCGCCAGCGCCGCAGCGGTGGCGATGGGGTGGCCCGAATAGGTGTAGCCGTGGAACAGCTCGATGCCGCGTTCCGTGGCTGACACCACCGTGTCGTGGATCTCACGTTTTACGGCCGTCGCGCCCATCGGGATGGTCGCATTCGTGATGCCCTTCGCCATCGCGATCATGTCCGGCGTCACGCCGAAGTGCTGAGCCGCGAACGGCGCGCCGAGTCGGCCGAATCCGGTGATCACCTCGTCGAAGATCAGCAGGATGCCATGCGCATCACAGATCGCGCGCAGCCGCTCGAGATAGCCGACCGGTGGTACCAATACTCCGGTTGAACCCGCCATCGGTTCGATGATCACGGCCGCGATCGTCTCAGCACCAAACTCCGCAATGATCGGCAGCAGCGCGTCCGCGAGCTCGACGCCATGCGCTGGCTGTCCGCGCGAAAACGCGTTGCGTGCGAGATCGTGCGTGGTCGGCAGATGACTCACGTGCGGCAGCAGCTGGCCTGCGAACGCATCCTTGTTTGGCGCGATGCCTCCGACCGATATGCCGCCGAAGCCCACTCCGTGATAGCCGCGAACGCGGCCGACGAATCGAGTGCGCTGCGTTTGCCCGCGCGCGCGCCAGTATGCAAGCGCGATCTTCAGCGCCGTGTCGACCGCTTCTGAACCGGAGCTCGAGAAGAACACGCGGTCGATGCCGGCTGGGAGCAGCTCTGCCAGTTCTGACGCCAGCGTGAACGTGGCGGGATGTCCCATCTGGAACGCCGGCGCGAAATCGATAGTCGCGACCGCCTTTTGTACCGCCTCGACAATCGGCGCACGGCAGTGACCGGCATTTACACACCACAGGCCGGCCGCTCCGTCCAGTATCCGGCGGCCGTCATCGGACACGTAGTGCATGTCCCTGGCCGATACGAGCAGTCGCGGCTTGGCCTTGAATGCCTTATTGGACGTGAAGGGCATCCACAGCGCGTCCAACGCGTCGTCGTGCGCCGGCGTGGAGGCGGTGGGCAGCGGGGCGGTCGCAGTCATCAGCAGGTCCGATAAAAGGGTCACCTGAAGATTACCCGCCGGCCGCGAAGCTGCCAGCGCCATGTCGCGGTCGCTGCCCGGTGCCAGGCGCATTGCGTGCGCCGGTGTAATAGTGGCCGCGCGTATCGACTGTCCCGCACGATCGCGGACATCACTCCCGGGTTCATCAGTTACACGTAGGCTTGACCCGTGCGCGACGCGTCGCGTGCGGGCATCGGACGCGTTACTCTGCCGAGGTACGCGCCGGTCACGTTCGCGCATCAGCCTCACATCCCGACCAGCCCCGACTCCCGCTGTGAAGCCCGTCGCGATTGGGTACGACCCGAAGAACTGGCTCCGACTTCTGCTCGACGTCCCGCGCAGTCGCGTCTTCCGCACGCTGGCGCTGGATGTCGCCGCTTGCGGACTCTATTCCGCACTGGTCGTCTACCTCGAGTCGAATGTCACCGGCGTCATTCTGTCCCTCGGCCCGGCGCTGCTGTCGATACTCGGCATCATCCTTGGGCTGCTGCTCGTCTTCCGTACCAACACCGCGTACGATCGCTGGTGGGAAGGCCGGCGACTCTGGGGACAGCTGGTGAATGTGTCGCGCGGCGTCGCGCATCAGCTCGACGCGATGCTCGCCGACGATGGAGCGCGCGCCGAACTGCGGCAGCGGTACGCGTCGCTGCTGGCGGCGTTTCCGGCGTCACTGGTACAGCAACTGCGCGCGCCCGGCAGTGTTCAGGGTGACATGGCACCGTCAGCACTGCTTTCCGCGATACATCGCGGCGTGCACCGCGACATTCTGCATGGCCATCTCGTCTCCGATGCGCGCATCATTCTGGCGCCGCTGCTCCAGACGTACGACGACGCAATGGGCGGCTGCGAGCGTATCCGCAATACGCCAATTCCGGTGAGCTATTCCAGCTTCGTGAAACAGTTCGTGCTGGTCTACGCGTTGGTGATGCCATTCGGGCTGTTCACTGAGTTTGGTTATGGCGCCGTCGTTGCATCGATGCTCACGTTTTTCGCGACGATGGGCCTCGAACTGCTGGCTGAGGAGATCGAAGATCCATTCGGCGATGATCGCAACGATCTGCCTCTCGAAGCGCTCACGGCGACCATCGTGCGCGACGTGCACGCGATTCTCGGTGTCGCCGCACCGGCGGCAAACGCGACGGACGCTTGATCGACCACGACTCTCGCGCGCGACAGGCGGCGCTGGCAGTCGGCATCGTTCTCCTGATCGTGTACGTCGGTACCGGCGCGCCGGCACTCACGTTCTGGGACGCCGGTGAGTTTGCCACTGCGATCGGCACCTTCGGTATTCCGCATCCGCCGGGAACGCCGCTGTATGTCGCCATCGGTACGGCGATGTGGCGCATCGTGCCCGGATTGTCACCGGTGCAAACCGGCACGCTGCTGTCAGCATGCGCCACCGCCGCCGCCTGTTCGATCGCCGCCTGGATTGTGGCGCGCCTGTCGGCGGAACGCGACGTGGGCATAGTGGCTGGCCTGGCTGCCGGAGCTATGGGAACGGTCTGGATGAACGCCACCGAAACCGAGGTTTACGCGGCGTCGTTGTGCGCGGTCGCGCTGCAGTTCGCGCTGGCGTGGCGGGCATTCCAGCACAACGATGATCGCGCCCGCGTTGCGCTTGCGTACGTCGCCGCGCTGGCGGTGCCGCTGCATCTCAGCGCTCTGGTGGCGACGCCGGCCGCAATGCTGCTCGCCAATACGCAAAGCGATGGTGCGATCAGCTGGCGCGCGTTGCTGGTGTCTGGCGCGCTGGTGATCGCGACTGCGCTGCTTGGTGCGGGGCAGTGGTGGCTTGCGCTGGCGCTCATCGCATTCGTCGCAGTCGAATCACAGCTGCCTGACCGATCACATCGATGGCTGCTGCCGGCAGCGTGCGTCACACTGCTCGCCTGGAGCGCCGTTTTCATTTTGCTCGTGCGTGCGCGACAGTCTCCGTTCCTGAATCAGGGTGATGCCGATACGCTGTCGAAGTTCATCGATGTCATCGCCCGCCGACAGTACGATGTCGCGGCGCCGTGGCCGCGCCGCGCGCCGTTCTGGCTGCAACTCGGCAACATCGTGCAATATGCGGATTGGCAGGTGGCGCTCAGTTTCTGGAATGATGTCACGCCGTCGCTATTGCGCACGCCATTCTCGGTGATCGCAGTGTTGCTCGGGAGCGTGGGCGCGGTCGCGCACTGGCGCGCGCACCGTCCTACGGCGCGCGCAGCCTTCGCGCTCTTCGCTCTCGCAACGCTCGGTGTGTGCGTCATGCTCAACCTGCGCGCCGGCCCCTCCTTCGGCTTCGGTGTTCTTCCCGACACGGCACCGCGTGAGGCGCGCGAGCGTGACTATTTCTTCGCGCTCGCCTTCTGGATCTGGGGCATCTGGATCGGCGTCGGTGCCTGTGCACTCGTGCGTCGATTCCGTGCTCCGGCGCTGCTCACGGCGCTGGTACCGGCGGCGATGATCGCGGGCAGCTGGCGCGCTGTCGCGCGGGACGCGCTGCCGGACCGGCGCATTGCGACGATCATGGCCGATGAGTTCCTGCACGAAGTGCCGCGACACGGCATGCTGCTCACTGCCGGTGACAACGATTCGTATCCGCTCTGGTATCGTCAGGCGGTGGACTCAGTGCGACCGGATGTGCAGATCATCGTGACGTCGCTGCTGCCCGCGAACTGGTATCTGCGCGAGACGGCCCGGCGTGCGGGCGTCCAGTTGCCCGACACGCTTCTGCTGCGTGACGTGGTGGGTCGAGCCGCCTGGCTTGTGAGGGCGCAGCTCGATCGGCGCGGCGCAGTGGCGGTGTCAATTCTGTTCACCGCGTCGGAGCGTGCCGACCTCAGCAAGGCCGCCGCCATCACCTGCTGGCGTCGGCTTGGTCTGGTGGATGTCGGCAGCCGCGCCGATCTCTGTCCGCCGCGCATCGATGCTGAGCGGACGTTTGAAAGTGCGGGCCGTCTGACTCCGGTGCGGAGTCCGGAGGTTCGAACGTCGCCGGACGGAATGGCGGCAGCGTTTCAGCAGTTGGCCCGGTGTCCGGCCGCGGCGGCGGCGTCGGCCGTCAACGGCTTCGTGCCCCCGGACAGCATCACGCGCCAATTGCTTGATCTCACGTGTAACCTCAAGTAATTTCAAGGCTTATGTCGTTTTCAGACCTGTCCTCGCGGGTGCGCGACGTGAAGGACCGGGTTGAGGCTGCGCGGCTTCGTGGCGGGCATGGTCAAGCAGTGCGCCTGATCGCCGTCACGAAAACGCACGGGGCTGACGCGGTCGACGCCGCAGCAGCCTGCGGGATTGGTGACGTGGGCGAGAACAAGGTGCAGGAAGCGCTCGACAAGATGCCGCTCGCTCGTGCTGTCGTCCGCTGGCACCTGATTGGGCATCTGCAACGCAACAAAGCGAAGGCCGCACCGCTCTTCGCGATGGTGCATTCGCTGGACAGTATCCGCTTGGCCGATGCGCTGCAGGCCGCCTCGGGTCAGGCCGGTCGAACACTGGACGTGCTGGTGCAGGTGAACGTCGCGGGCGAACTGCAGAAGAGCGGAATCGCGGTGCAGGACGTGGATGCGCTTGCCGCGCGCCTCACGGGGCTCAGCGCGTTGCGGGTGTGCGGCGTGATGTGTCTGGCGCCCTTTACAGACGACGAAGCAATTCAGCGTCAGGCGTTCGCTGGCGCACGGCGCGCGCTCGCCAGGGTCCGCGCGGCCGGTCACGAGCAGGCGAGCGAGCTGTCGATGGGAATGTCGAATGACTACGAGGTTGCAGTGGAGGAGGGAGCCACACTGGTTCGCTTAGGCACCGCACTGTTCGGAGCGAGGAGCTGATGTCTGACGAGCAATTTCGACTTACACCGCTGGATGTGCGACGCTGGGAATTCGGATCGGCGCTGCGTGGCTACGATCGCGCGCGCGTGGACGAGTTCAAGTCGCGCGTCGCCGATGAGATCGAGGAGCTGGCGCGCCGTATCAATGATCTCGACACCAAGGCGCGCGGATTCCACGACCAGATCCGCTCCTTCCGCGAGCGCGACCGCGCCATTAACGACGCCCTCGTCAGCGCGCAGCAGCTTCGCACCGACATCCGCGAACAGGCCGAGAAGGAAGGCTCGCTGGTGCAGCAGGAAGCGCGTAGCGAAGCGGACAAGATGCTCGGCGAAGCAAAGCTCGAAGCCGATCGCCTGACCCAGGATTCGCGCGCCGAATCCGATCGGGTGCTCACTGATGCCAAGGTTCGCTCCGAAGAGATGTTGCGCGACGCCCGCGATGAGTGCGAGCGCATGCTGCGCGAAGCAAAGGCCGAGGCGCGCTCGCTCGTCGAAGACTCGCGCAACACCGCCAAGCGCATCGCTGGCGATCTCGATCAGCTCAATCGCTCGCGCACGTCGTATCTCTCGCAGATGAAGGCGCTGGCCGAGCGTCACCTGCAGGATGTGGAAGCCTCGCGCACTGCAGCGCCGGTACTGCCGACGTCGGTTGACATGTATCTGCATGAGACCGACGATTTGGTCGAGGCGCGTATCAGGCCGCGACCCACGCCGCTCATGAGCGCGATTGTGCCCGCCAAGGAAACGATCACCGATCCTGATACCGTCCGGGCCTTGACCGACGGCATCATCCCTCGCAGCGCGCTGCCGGAGAACCGGACGTGAGTGGCCCCAACACGCCGTCGCTGAATGCCACCGTCGAGATGCGCGCATTCCGCAAAGTCTCGCCGATGCCCATGCCGCACAGCATGGAACGCATCACGGCGGCGGCGCAGGCCATTCAGGCGCGGTTCACGAAAGTCCCAACCGAAGCAATCATCCTTGGCACCGGGCTTGGGCAGCTCGCGGATCAGATGTCAATCGAATCCACGATCGACTACGCGGAGATTCCTGGCTTCGCGCTGTCGACCGTGGAAAGTCACGCCGGTCGGCTGCTGTGTGGCACACTTGGCGGTCGCACCGTTATCGCGATGCAGGGCCGGTTTCATCGCTACGAAGGTTACAGCATGCACGACGTGACGTTTCCGGTGCGCGTGCTGCGTGCGCTGGGCGCGGGCACGCTGATCGTCTCGAACGCCTGCGGCGGAATGCATCCGTTGTGGGCGCGTGGCGACGTGATGTTGATTGCCGATCACATCAACCTGCTTGGTGACAATCCGCTCGTTGGCCCGAACGATCCGGCGCTCGGGCCACGCTTTCCGGACATGTCGGTTGCGTATGACATTCCGCTGCGTGAGCTGACGCGCAAAGTCGCGGTACAGCAAGGCATCACGCTGCGCGAAGGCATCTACATCGCCGTCGTCGGACCGAACCTTGAAACGCGCGCCGAATATCGCATGCTGCGTGCACTCGGCGGCGACGTCGTCGGCATGTCAACCATCCCTGAAGTCATCGTCGCGCGCCATGGCGGCATGCGCGTGCTCGGCCTCTCAATCATCACTGATATGTGTCTGCCGGATTCGCTGCAGGAAGCGACGATGGACGAGATCGTCGCCATCGCGAATTCCGCGCAGCCGAAATTGACGGCTCTGGTGCGCGGGGTGCTGGAATCGCTGTGAACGACAAGCCAATGCAGCGTTACAAGGAGCTGACGGCCGATGACTCGCCTGACGCGCTTGAGACCTCGCTGCTCGAAACTTGGGAAACCGAGGGCCTGTTCGATCCCTCGTTCCACGCAAAACCGGGCCAGCCGACGTTCGTGTTCTACGAAGGTCCGCCAACCGCCAACGGGCGACCGGGCATTCATCACGTCTTTTCGCGCACGCTGAAGGATCTCTTCCCGCGGCATCGCGCGATGAAAGGCGCGCACATCACACGCAAGGCGGGATGGGATACGCACGGGCTTCCGGTGGAAATCGAAGTCGAGAAAGCCCTCGGTATCAGTGGCAAGCGCGATATCGAAGCCATCGGTGTGGCTGAGTTCAACCGGCTCTGCCGCGAGAGCGTCTTCACATATCGCGGCGACTGGGAAAAACTGAGCAAGCGCATGGCGTACTGGCTCGACTACGAGCGTCCGTATGTCACCTACACCAACGACTACGTCGAAAGCGTGTGGTGGGCGCTGGCCACGGTGCACGCGAAGGGGCTGCTGGTGCAGGGGCACAAGATCCTGCCGTACTGCCCGCGCTGTGAAACCGCACTCTCCAGCCATGAAGTCGCGCAGGGCTACAAGGATGTCGAAGATCCGAGCACCTACATCGCGCTCGATCTGGTCGATGCATCGAGCGCGATGCGCCGGCGCATTCTCGTCTGGACGACGACGCCGTGGACACTCGTCTCCAACGCGGCGCTGGCGGTGCATCCGGAACTCGCGTATGTCGAGCTGCAGAAGAAGACCGGTGCCGAGTTCACCGTGATACTGGCCGAGTCGCGGGCGGCGGCGGTACTTGGTGCCGACTGGGCCGATCGCTGGGCGAACGTGCGCACGCTGACTGGCGCGGATCTGGTCGGAATGCGTTATGCGAGGCCGCTCGATTGGGCAGCGTACCCCGATGGCACCAATCACGAGATCATCGTCGGCGAGACATTCGTGTCGGCCGATGACGGCACCGGTGTGGTGCACATGGCGCCGGCGTTCGGCGCCGATGACTACGGCGCCGGGCAGCGGCACAACCTCGCGTTCATCCAGCCGGTTGACGCACGCGGTCGTTTTCCCGAATCGATGCCGGTGGTCGGCGGCCGCTTCATCAAAGATGCCGATCCACTCATCGTCGATGAGCTGAAGCGCCGCGATGTGCTCTGGAAAGACGGGCGCTTCGTGCACTCGTATCCGCATTGCTGGCGGTGCGGTACGCCGCTGCTCTATTACGCGCGCGGCTCGTGGTTCGTGAAGACGACGGCGGTGAAGGACGACATGCTGGCGCGCAACGCGAAGATTCAGTGGCAGCCGCCCGAAGTGGGCTCCGGTCGCTTCGGCCAGTGGCTCGAGAACAACGTCGACTGGGCCATTTCGCGCGATCGCTACTGGGGCACGCCGCTGCCAGTGTGGGTGAATGATGCCGATGCGAGCGAGATCGAAGTGATCGGCGGCTTTGCCCAGCTCGCGGAGCGCGTTGGCCGTGCATTGCCTGCCGATTTCGATCCGCACAAACCGTTCATCGACGCATACACCTGGCCGGCGAAAAGCGGCACCGGCACAATGCGTCGTGTGCCCGAAGTCATTGACGCCTGGTTCGACTCCGGCAGCATGTCGTTCGCGCAGTGGCACTATCCGTTCGAGAACGCCGATGTCGTGGCCGAGCACTTTCCCGCCGACTACATCTGCGAAGGCGTCGATCAGACGCGCGGCTGGTTTTATTCACTGTTGGCCGTCGCGACGGCACTGGGTGATGCGCTGCCGAATAACGCGGCCGGTTCAGCCGCACCGTTCCGGCATGTGCTCGTGAATGATCTGGTGCTCGACGCGAACGGCCTCAAGATGTCGAAGAGCAAGGGAAACGCCGTCGATCCGTGGCGCGTGATCGCAACCCATGGTGTCGACGCGGTGCGCCTCTTTCTGATCAGCACCAGTCAGGTGTGGATCCCGCGTCGCTTTGACGAAGACGTGCTGCGACAGACGGCGGGCCGGTTTCTGGTCACGCTGCGCAACACGTACAGCGGTATTTTTGCGCAATATGCGAATTTTGGGTGGTGGCCGAGCAATAGCGATCCGGCAGTGCGGCAGCGTCCGGCCCTCGATCGGTGGGTGTTGTCGCGGCTGGCGACGGTCGAGGCGGAGGCGGACCGCCTGCTTGAGGCCTACGAACCCACGCTGGCGGCGCGCGCGATCATGGATTTCGTGGACGAGGACGTGTCGAATTGGTATGTGCGATTGAGCCGTGCGCGGTTCTGGGAGACCGACACCGACGACAATCGCGCTGCATTCGCGACGTTGCACGAAGTGCTCACGGTCACCTGTCGGCTGCTGGCTCCTCTGGCGCCCTTTCTGACCGATTGGATGCACCGACAGCTGGTCGGCAGCTCGGTGCACCTTGCGCCCTACACGCGCAGTGAGGCGCCAGCGATCGATGCGGATTTGGAGCGCGCAATGGCGGCGGTGCGCATCCTTTCCCGGCTGGGGCGGGCGGCGCGGGAGGAAGCAGGTCGCAAAGTGCGGCAGCCGCTCGCCGTGATGGTGTGCGTGGTGCCGGCTGGGGAGCTGGCTGGCGTACAGGCGCTGGTCGGCTTGCTCAGCACCGAGCTCAATATTAAAAAAATTGTGTTCGCCGGTTCAGCCGACGAGCTGGTTCGCGTAAGCGCGAAGGGAAACTTCCGCGTTCTGGGCAAGCGCTTCGGCAAGGCTACGCCGGCGGCGGCGGCGGCAATCGAGGCGCTGACATCGGCGCAGCTGCAGGCGTTCGCGCGTGGCGAACGTGTCACGATCACGGTCGATGGCGCCGGGCACGCGCTCGAAAAGGATGATATTTTGCTGACCAGGTCGGCAGCTGGCGATCTCGTTGTGGCTGGCGATGGTGTGTATGTTGCCGCGGTTGATCCCGTGCTAACCGTCGAACTGAGGCGTGAAGGCACGGCCCGGGAGCTCGTCAGCCGGGTGCAGCGGGCCAGGAAGGAGGCCGGGCTGGCAGTCAGTGACCGGATCCAACTGACGGTCGGTGGGGTCGTGGAAGTGCGCGAAGCGGGACGGGAGCGCCACGCCTGGATTGCAGGCGAAGTGCTCGCGTCGACATTCAATGTGCAAGACAGCGAGGTGGCGCCCCCTGGGAGCACCGCCGTGGACCTGGACGGTCTCGCTGCGTGGATCACCCTTGATCGGGACGTGAAATGAGCTCGTCAGCCAGCGCACCGAAGCCCACTGCGAAGGGCTTCAGCAAGAAGGACATCGGGCACTTCGAGAAGCGGCTGCTCGAAGAGCGCAAGCGCGTCCTGAAGGAGCTCGGACATCATGGCAACCGGTTCGGCGTTGAAGGCGACGGTGACCTGAGCGCCTATTCCTTTCATATGGCGGACCAGGGCACGGACGCCATGGAGCGCGAGAAGGCATTCCTTTTCGCAAGTCAGGAAGGCCGGTTTCTGTGGCATCTCGACCAGGCGCTGCGTCGGCTGTACCGCGCACCCGAGAAGTTCGGCATGTGCCACGAGTGCGGGAACGCGATCGCCGTCGAGCGCCTCGATGCACTGCCACACGCTCGCTATTGCATCAATTGCAAGCAGAAAGAGGAAGATGGAAAGAAGTAGTCGAAACGCCCGGCTTTTCTGGCCGGTGGCGGCTGGATTTCTGCTCGCAGATATCCTCACCAAGTGGTGGGCGGTGCAGGCGCTCGCACCGGCTCACACGCGCCACGCGATTCTTGGTGAATGGATGACGTTCACGCTGCTGTACAACCCCGGCGCCGCCTTCGGTCTGCACCTCGGCGACTGGTCACGATGGATCTTCACCGCGCTCACAATTGGTGCCGTGCTGATCCTCACGCGGATGTATCAGGCCACCGCCAACGGAGACGTGCTCAGGCTCACGGCGCTCGGCATGATTCTCGGCGGCGCGTGCGGCAACCTGATTGATCGCCTGCGTTCGGCGCAGGGCGTGGTGGACTTCATCGACATCGGTATCGGCGATGCGCGCTGGCCGACGTTCAACGTGGCGGACATCGGCGTCAGTTGTGGTGCATTGCTGCTGGCATGGGTGCTCTGGCGCGAAGATCGCGCCGCCGCACACGCCACTGGTACCGCCAGCGATACATCGTCGGCGCACTGAGCGCCGACACGGTGAGCTCGCGGGAAATTGCGCGGTCGCTGACGCTCGCGGCCGCCGGTGACGGGCAGCGGCTCGACCTGATCGTTGCCGGCGCCACTGATCTGTCGCGCACCCAGGCCGCGACATTGATCGCGAACGGCAACGTCACCGTTGACGGCAAGCGGCAGAAGGCCGGCTTCCGCCCGATCGCGTCGCAGCAGATCGCCGTCACTGTTCCGCCGCCACGCGGAATAGAGCTTATTGGCGAACAATTGCCGATCGCCGTCGTCTTCGAAGACGAACATCTGCTTGTGGTGGATAAGGCGGCCGGCATGGTGGTGCATCCGGCGCCGGGCAACTGGACTGGCACGCTGGTGCATGCGCTGATTGGGCGGGGTGGTGAGTTGTCGTCGGAGGGGGGTGATGAACGTGCCGGAATTGTGCATCGGCTCGACAAGGAAACCTCTGGCCTGCTGATCGTGGCGAAGACCGATCGAGCCCATCGTCTGCTCTCAGCAGCGCTGGCCGCGCGACGCATCGATCGTCGCTACGCGGCCCTGGCATGGGGCCATCTGCGTGAAGATCGCATCACCATTGAAGCCAACATCGGCCGCGATCCGAATAACCGGCATCGCATGGCGCTGGTACCTTCGGGCAAGCCGGCCCGCACCGACATCAATCGCCTGGCGCGATTCGACGGCGGCGACCTGTTGCGCTGCAAGCTGCATTCAGGTCGCACGCACCAGATTCGCGTGCACCTCGCCTCCGTCGGGCATCCCGTCATCGGCGACGACACCTACGGCGGTGGCGGCGGACGACGCGTGACCGGACTTCTGCCCGGGCGTCATGCTTTGCACGCCGCGGCGCTGCGCTTTCGTCATCCGATTGGCGGTGAATGGATGGCGTTCCGCTCGCAGCTCCCGCCCGATCTCGAGGTTGCGTTGCGCGCCATCGCCGGCGCGCATCAGCCGGCGCCGGACTTGCCGCTTCTCGATCAGTATGGCTTCTGGCCCGACTACGCCGACGATGATCAGCCCGCCCACGCCAGCCACGCCGGGCACTCAGACGAGTGACCCCACGCCGGTCGATGCACCGACCGGCCCGCGCGTGATGCTGCTTCGTGCCGGTTCCACGACCATCGCAATTAACGCCGCGGCCGCACGCGAGGTGGCGCCGCGATCAGCGTCAATCCGGTTGCCCGGAACGCCTGAGTTCGTCACAGGGGTAGTCAATGTGCGGGGCACCCTCGTCCCGCTCGTCGATCTCGGACGCCTTCTGGGCACCGAGCCCTCTGACCCATTGGGATGGGTCGTGACGCTCGATCTGGAAGGCCGTCGGTGTGCGCTGGCAGTGGACTCGCTGCCAGTGCTCCGCGCCGCCGATGCGCCACCAGGCGCGCGCCCGACCAGGCACGCTTTCCTCAGCCATGAGGTCTGCGTGTCGGGAGCCACGCTGCCGCTGCTCGATGTGGATGCGCTGGCCGACGACATCCTGCTTCAGTAGTTCCGCGCGACGTCGCGCGGAGTCATCCCAGGAAACCCTCCATGAGTCACCGTGTTCTCGTTTGTGACGATGCGCTCTTCATGCGTACGCTGGTCGGCGACATTCTGCAGCAGGCAGGATTCTCCGTCTGCGGGCACGCCGAAACCGGAGCGCAGGCGGTCGCGCAGTACAAGGCCCTCAAGCCGGACCTGGTGACGATGGACATCGTGATGCCGGATATGGGCGGCATCGACGCCGTAAAGGAAATCACGAGCTGGGATCCAAACGCGAAAGTCGTGATGTGCAGCGCCATGGGTCAGCAGGCGCTGGTGAATGAAGCGCTGCAGGCTGGTGCCTCAGACTTCGTCATTAAGCCATTCCAGCCGAACCGTGTGATCGAGGCGGTGCAGCGCGTTCTGGGCTGAGTCGCGACCGGCGACGCCGGAATACGCGGGACGCGACAGGTGGACGCGCAGCGCATGCTCGTGCTCTTCCTCGCCGAAGGGCGTGAACTGCTGAACCGGATCGACGTCGAGCTATTGACGCTCGAGCGCAGTCCCGAGTCGCGCGGCGCGATCGACAGCGTGTTCCGGGCCGTCCACTCGCTGAAAGGCATGAGTGCAACGGTCGGACTCGGCGACGCATCGGACGCGTTGCATGCCGGCGAATCAATTCTTGACCGCGCACGTGACATCGGCGTGCTGGCAGTACCGCAGCTCACGGCGCTGCTCGAACTGAACGACGCCATGCGGCGCGTACTCGATGCCGCGGAGCGCGGAACCCGCACGCCGATCTCGCTCGGAGTTCTCACGCGGGCGCTGGAAGCACTCGCGCCGCAGGCGAACGCCACGCGGACCGCAACCGACAGGCAGAGTGCCGCCCGTGCGGTACGTCGCGCCACCACCACCGTTGATGCGCAGTGGCGCGTCGACGTGAGCATCAGCGCCGACGCCGCGATTCCACACGCGCGCGCCACCATCATCGTGCGCAAACTGGCCGCTCAGGCGCCGGTGTTGCGCGTCGAGCCTGACGCCGACGCGCAGGCGGAGGACGAGTGGGATCGCACGCTGACCATCTGGCTTGGCGCCGGCGGTGATGTGGCGGCGATCGAGCGTGCCGTGCGAAGTGCGGGTGACATCGCGGATGTGCACGTCGCGCGGGAAGTCGCGCTGCGCAATCGCGCCGCCGACAGTGACGCCGGCCGCACCGTGCGCATTCCCGCGCGGCGTCTCGATGATCTGCTTGATCTCGCCGGTGAGCTGGTGCTGGCGCGTGATCGACTCGTGCGCATTGTGGCTCCGCACGCCAACGAGCAGGCGCGTCAGGCGCTCGATGATGCGTCACGTCTCGTCACGCAGCTGCGGGATGCGATT
This sequence comes from Gemmatimonadaceae bacterium, assembly GCA_031380785.1. Taxonomy (GTDB): domain Bacteria; phylum Gemmatimonadota; class Gemmatimonadetes; order Gemmatimonadales; family Gemmatimonadaceae; genus JACMLX01. Next base: position 14,005 of record JANMWU010000277.1, on the reverse strand, counting down.
CTGACCAGCCGCATGGTCCCGCTGGCGCAGGTTTTCGATCGCTTTCCACGACATGTGCGCGACACGGCACAGACGCTCGGCAAGGACATCGATCTCGTGCTCGAAGGCCGCGAGCTTGAAGTCGATCGTTCGTTACTGGATGAGTTGAGCGATCCGCTGCTGCATCTGCTGCGGAACGCCGTTGATCACGGTCTCGAATCGCCGGCCGAACGGCGTCTGGCCGGTAAGGATTCACGCGGCCGACTGGTCGTGCGCGCCACGCGCGACGGATCGATGGTCGCGGTCACGGTGGCGGACGATGGACGCGGCGTGAACCGCCAGCGCGTCGCCGATTCCGCCACCCGACAGGGCGTGAGCGATGCCGCGACACTCGCGCAGCACGATGCCGGTCTGCTGCAGCTGCTGGCACGACCGGGGCTGAGCACCGCCGCCGCGGTGACGGCCATGTCCGGTCGCGGTGTCGGCGTCGACGCTGTGCTGAGTCGCGTGCAGGCACTCGGCGGTCGTCTCGATCTCGCCACCGCCGACGGTGCCGGCACGGCCATCACGATCCGTTTGCCTCTGACAGTTGCGATGCTCCGCGCGCTGCTGGTACGCGTCGCCGACGAAACGTACGCCATTCCACTGACCATGGTGCGCGCAACGCATCTCTGCGACTCGCTGCGCGGAATATCAGTCGTTCCGGACACGATCGAACTGGCGGGTGAACGGATGCCGCTGGTGACGCTGCGCTCACGTCTCGGCCTTCCCGCCGCCGTTGACGTTTCCGGCCATCTGGTCGTCCTCGAAGGTGCCGCCGGCCGCGTGGCATTGCTGGTGGACGCCTGTACGTCGCAAGTGGAAATCGTGGTGAAGCCGCTGCAGAAAGTGCGCGGTGCCGCCACGATGTTCAGCGGGGGCACGATCCTTCCCGACGGCACGCCGTCGCTCATTCTGGACATCAACCCGCTGACTTGATGCTCGCCACTCGCGACGTCCGCACCCTGAAACCAGACCAGCTCGACGCGCTTCGCGAAGTCGCGAATATCGGCGCCGGTCACGCTGCCACCGCACTGTCCACCATGACCGGACAGTCGATCATGATCAAGGTGCCGACGATCACCATCGCGCAGCTTGATGAGGTTCCGTCGCATGTTGTGGCGAATCCGGAGGACGCGGTAGCCGTGGTGCTGTTGCAGATGCTCGGCGATCTCACCGGACGATCGCTGCTCGTCTTTCCGGAGCAGACGGCGTGCCGTCTGGCGGAACTGATGCTGCAGCGGCCGCGCGGTTCGTCGCCGTCGATCGCACTGCTCGAAGAGAGCGCACTCAAGGAGTGCGGCAACATTCTGAGCGGCGCGTACCTGAATGCGCTCGCCGATTTTATGCACCTGATGCTGCTGCCATCGCCACCGTTGCTGGCGGTGGACATGGCGAGCGCGGTACTGAGTTCTGCCTTCCTGCAGTTCGGCGACGGGCGCGATGTGGTGTTCTGCGTCGAAAGCGAGTTCCAGATGCGCGACGATGGTCAGGCTCTGCGCGGCTACTTCCTGCTGCTGCCCGACGCCGGCTCGCTGCAGAAGATTCTGCACGCGATCAATCTCGCCTGACAGCGGCGCGTCGCGTCCATGTCGGTCACTCCGCAGTCTGTTGCCGCCGTATCGATCCGTGAAGCGGATCGGTTGCGCGCCATCGCGCGTCGCGTGCCGTCGGCGCACCCTGGCGCGCAGAACAATTGCGGCGTGATGCTGGCCCGGCGCGGCCTCGCCCATGAAGCCGCCGCCTGTTTCGAGCGCGCGCTCGACATGGACGCGCGTATGACACTGGCCGCACAGAACCTGCAGCAACTCGCCGTGCGCACCTCCGTGGACGCTGAACGCGTGCAGCGGCTGACCGACGCGCTGCGCGTCTCGCCGCACGATGTCACGACGGCGTTGGCGCTGGGCAAGTGGCATGCACGACTTGGTCGAGCGGCCGAGGCGGCCAGCGTGCTTGGCGAGCTGCTGGATCGTTCGCCGGACGATCTCAACGCGCTGCGCGAAATTGCGTTGGTCGAGCAGGCGCTCGGCTACCCCGATCGCGCCTCGGCGTGGCTCGACCGTGCGCTCGCGCTGTCACCCGAAGACGTGTCATTGCACGCTCTCTCCGGCGAGATTCTGTATCGTCGCGGCAAGACCGAGGCGGCCAGGCGCGCGCTCGAAGCGGCGCTGGCAATCGACGAATCGGCGGCCTGGCCGCAGCATCTGCTGGCGTTCGTTCTCGGCGACATGGGACAGCTCGAAGCGGCGCAGGCGGCGGCGCAGCGCGCGCTGCAGCTCGATCCGAACCTCGCGCGCGTGGACATGAATCTCACGCTTGACGCACGGCCACTGAAACCGGTAGCGCGCAATGTGAGTGACAGCGACGGCCGCGCGCATCTCAACCTTGGCCTGGCGTATCGGAACACCGGATACTTCGAGCAGGCGCTCGGTGAATTCGAGACGGCGCTCAATCGGGGCGAGCCTGCGGCTGCGGTGCACACGGCCATCGCCGAAACGCACGTGATGCGCGAACACTGGGTACCGGCGGCCGCGGCCTACGCGGACGCCGCAGCGGTGCAGCCCGGTATCGCGGCACCGCTGATCGCCCGGGCCGCGATGCTGCTGCGCAACGGCTCCACCGCCGACGCGCGCGTCGCCATTGACGCCGCGCTGGTGTGCGATCCCGACGCCGGCAGCGCGCATCTCGTGCGGGGTGTCATCGACTCGCTCGAACATCAGCCGATCGAGGCGCTGGCCGCGTTCCAGCGCGTGCGCGGCCCGGCGAGTGTCGAGCTCGCGGCGCGTCTCAACGCAGCCTGGGTGATGCGGCAGCTCGGCCGACATGCCGAATGCCTTGAGGGTTTCCGTCGGGTGACCGAGGCCGACCCGGACAGTGCACGCGCATGGATCGGTGTTGGTGTCGCGTTCAGTGAGCTGCGCCGTTTGCATGAAGCGTCAAGCGCATTCGAGCGTGCCGTGACGCTCGCGCCGGAGAGCGCCGATGCAGCGTTCCATCATGCCTTCACGCTGTCGCAGCTGGGTCGCTATCAGGATGGCGTCCGTGCGATGAAACGGGCCATGACGTTCGACACCGAGTTCGCGCCGTTCCGGTTTCTGCTCGTGCTCGAACCGGAGCTGCCTGACGTGGCGCTGGAAGTCGTCGCTTCTGACGCCGTCACTGGCGACGCGATGGCACTGATGATGCTGAGCGGCGCGCAGCGGCCGAACGTGACCGCGGAACACCGCGTGATCGACGCCGATCCAGGCGTCGCTCAATCCATGCGTTCGGCCACACCCAGCGAGGTGGACCGGGATCGCAAGCGCACGCCGCTTGGCGCGTGGGTCGCGTTGCGTCGCGGCGGCACACCGGTTTCGCATACCGGCGTGAATCAGACCGTCGGGCGACGGACACCGGTGATTCCGTTTGCGCGCGTGACCGGCGCCGGAATGCCGCCAGTTGCCGTTCCAAAGCGCGAGAGCACATCGGTGCGCGTAGTGACTCAGTTGCCGCTCGCACCGGTTGTGGTGCGGAGTGCCGAAAGCGCGCTCCGGACCGCACTGGCCGGCGATCCCGATCTGGCGCAGGTGCGTGTCGGGCTCGCGAATCTGCTGCGCGATGACGGACGCGTGGCGGAAGCGGAAACAGAACTCGTGCGCGCGCTCGAGAGCGTACCGACATTCCATGACGCGGCGCGGGCGTTGGCTGAGTTGCGCGTCGATCTCGGCCGACCCAGTGACGCCATGCAGGCGCTGGTCCGACCGTTGCGCGCGAATCCGCGCGATGCCGATCTGCTGATTGCGTTGGCTGAAGCGTTGCTCGCGCTCGGCCGCGAAGAGCAGGCCATGTCGGCGATTTCTCGCGGTGCAGCGGTGGCGCCGGATCATGCGGGCGTACGCACGCTGCAGGGTTTCCTGGCCCTCCGCGCCGGCCGCGAGGCTGAAGCGTTGCAGCATTGGCGAGTCGCCGCCGCAGTGCCGTCCGACGACCGGTGGTGCACGCGTGCCCGCGTCGCACTGGCCGAGCATGACGATGAACCCGTGCCGCAGACGCCGGTGACGCTTGGCTCTGTGCGCGCAGGGCAGCGCTGATGGCTCTCGAAGGCGCGCTGCGCGATCTCGGTCTGGCGGAAGTCATTCAGCTGCTCTCAGGCGGCCGGCGCACGGGCGCGCTGCGCGTCTCCGGCGGCGCCGGCGCGCGCGGCGCGATCATGCGCTTCGCCGAGGGTGCGGTGATCGCTGCGCGCTGGGACGACGAAGCGGAACCGCTGCTCAGCGCGCTGTCGCAATCGGGTCTCATCGACGCGGACGATCGCCGCGCGGCGGCAAAGTGGTGCAGTCAGCAGGCACCACCGCGTTCGCTGGTCGATGGTCTGGTGGAGACCGGAACCCTCAGTGGTCGCACCCGCGACACTGTGGCGCGTCGCCTGATCGACGATCTGTGTTTCGAGTTGACGACGTTCGCCGAAGGTTCGTTTTCGTTCAGCGATACGGAACCGGTCAACGCGCTCGAACCGACGACGACGCTTCATCTATCCGGCGAAGAGCTGTTTCTCGACGCGGCGCGACGGCGTGATGAGTGGCCGGCAATCGAGAATCGGATCGGATCGCTTGGCGCCGTGCCTGTAGTCTGCGATTGTGAGGCCGATGGTGAACTCGCCGTGCCAGCCGACGGATGGCGCGTGCTGTCGTGCGTCGACAGCTGCCGCACCGTACGTCAGGTCGCATCGGCGGCCGGCATGCGCGTGTTCGAGACGGCGCGCTGGATTTCGCGCTGGATCGGACTCGGCGTGCTGACCACCGATGCCAGAGATGCCAGCACCGATAGCGGTGATCTCATGGCCGGCGTCGCGCAACTCACCGCGCAGGCCCGCCGCGCCTTGGCCGAGTCGCGCTATGAGGTCGCGCTGGCGGCGGCGCGCACCGCTATCGGGCACGCTCCGCGCAACGCCGCCGCGCATGTGCTGGCCGGTCGCGCACTGCTGGGGCTCAACCGCATCGATGACTGGGCCGAAGAAGTTCGCGTCGCCGTGCAACTGGACCCGCTGCTTCCGGAGGCGCAGGAGCAGTTCGGCTACGTCGCGGCACGGCGTGGCGAGTACGCTGCGGCACTGAACGCGTGGGAGCACTATCTTGAAGCGGCACCCACAGCGCCGGACGCGGCGAAGGTGCGAATCGCACGCGATGCTGCGGCGCAACTCCAGGAACTGATCTCCGCCCATGCCGGCAGCTGACGACATCCGCCGTTGGAGCAACGAGCTCGCCACCGACCCGCAAAGCTTCGCCTTTGCGGACCTCGCCGAAGCGTTGCGACAACAGGGCGACCTTGAAACGGCGGAACGGCTCGCGTCGCGCGGACTCGAGCGGCATCCAACCCACGGTCCCGCCCTCAGCGTGCTGGCGCGCATCGCCGAAGCACGAGGTGACCTCAACGCCGCATCAGCGTATTGGGAGCGGGCGCGTCTCTACAATCCCACACCGACCACCGGCGCCGCCAATGGCAGTGTGCCGTCACCTCGGATTAATGGCCAAGGCACCGCGCCCGTGAACAGTCCCATGCGAGCCACCGGCGCGGCTTATCCCACCGCGAGCTATGCAGCGGTGCCGAGCTTCTCAGTGTCGATCGTGACGCCGAGCCGCCCGGAAGTCGTGCGGTCGCTGGTGGCGGACGCGGATGGCCTGCTGCTCGCCAGTCCGCAGCCAAGCGACGATATGGGCGTGCTGGAAGCAATGGCGGCAGCGGTCGCGGGCGTTGGTGACGATGCGGCACGGGCCATGAAGCATCTGAACCTCGGCGCCTGGCACGCGCTGGTGCTTGAAACCGCCGGTGACTCGCTGGCGCTGGCGCCGGCGCCAGCCGGATCGCTGACCGTGCTGAGCGTCGCTCCGCATGTGCCGATCGGTCGTGTGCGCGCACTGCTTCGGGTGGCCACGGCGCGAGCCGCGGCCGACGGCTTCTGAGAGACCCGGCCATGGCGCAATACGATCAGGTCGTGGACGAGTTGATGCACACCGCCGGAGTGCATGCGGCCCTCATCGTCTCGCGCGCTGATGGGATCGTGGTGGACGGCAACGTTCACATCGGCACCGACGCCGATGCGATCGCGGCGCTGACCGCGCGATTGTACGGCCGCGCGGCTCAGGCCGCGACCGCCGCCGACGGCACCGAACCCGGCTTTCTTCATCTGGAAGGCGAGCGTGGAAGGGTGTGCGCGGTGCCGCAGGGTGACCTGCTTCTGGTGACCGTCGCCGAACCGTGGGCCAATCTCGGTTTGCTTCGGCTCACAATGCGGCGGCTGGCGCAAAGTCTGGGCTGACGCTGTCCGGCCGATCGTAGCGGGACGGCTTCGCGGCGAGGCGAGCGGCAAGCAGGCTCTGGTGCCCAATCGAGTAGGCCAGTCGTCGTTGGCTGGACACTGCCGACACATGAAACTCGATCAACGCCTCCGCTTCGACACCTTCGTTACAGGCTCGTCCAATCGCCTCGCTGTTGCCGCTGCCAAAGCGGTGGCCGATGCGCCCGGCGTGCTGTACAACCCGTTGTTCGTGTATGGCGCGTCAGGCCTCGGCAAGACGCATCTCATGCACGCGGTAGGCCACTCCGCCAAAGACAAGCAGCCGTCGCTTGGCGTGGAGTACGTGGCGCTTGACGACTACATGGAAGAATTCCATCAGGCGTTGCAGGGCGGCCGCCTCGACATCTTCAAGAAGCGATACGAATCCGCCGGCGTCCTGCTGCTGGATGACGTGCAGTTCCTGACCGGTCGCGCGGAAGTGCAGGGTGAGTTGCTGCGGTTGTTCAACGTGTTGCAGGGTCGCGGAACTCAGATCGTCATGACCAGCGATCGTCCGCCCGATGAGATCACCGATGTCGCCGATCGCCTGCTCACGCGATTGACCGGTGGACTGATTGTTGACGTCGGCATTCCCGACTACGAAACGCGGGTCGCGATTCTGCAGAAGCTCCAGGGCGAACGCGCATCCCGCTTTCGCGACGGTGTGCTCGAAGAACTCGCGCGCGTGGACTTCTCGAACATCCGTGAGCTGCAGGGCGGTCTCAATCGATTGCTTGCTCATCAGGGCATGAGCGACGCGGCGATTGGTGTGCAGGATGTACGCCGCCTGGTCGGAGCCCGTGCCACGCCGCTGGCCACGCCGGCGCTCTACGCCGAAGTCGATCTCCTCAATCGCGATACCGTCGACTACGACACCTTCGTTCAGGAAGTCGCGACGGCAGTCGTCGAACAGGTTGAAGAGTGGCGCGTGCGCCTGGCCGATGCGGCCGCACGCTGGCGTGCCGAGGGGATCAGCGTCGCCGTGCTCGATCGCGCACTGCAGCTGCGTGACGCGCCCGATGTGGACGGATTGCTGGCGACGTTCGGCGCGGCCGTCGAGTATCTGCGCGATCTCGAACGACAAGGCTCAGCCGCCGACAGCGCGCTGTCCGGACACGCCATCTTCCGCGATCCCGAGCGCGTCAAGGAAGCGCACGCATTGGTGCAGCAGGCGGTGTCGTCGATCGAACCGCCGCCGCGTCCGGACGCTTCGCTGATCTTTGATACGTTGCATGAAGGCCGCGCCAATCAGCTGGCGCTGCGCGCCGCACGAAGCGTGGTCGGGAAACCTGGTACGCAATACGTGCCGCTCGTCATCACCGGTCCGTCGGGCAGCGGTCGCACACATCTCCTGCATGCAATTGGCAACGCATTGATCGCCGGTGGTGTGCAAACCGTCGCCTGCGTCTCGGCAGCGGCATTCGCCGAGCAGCTCATCACGGCGCTGCGTGAAGGCGCCGTCGAGAAATGGCGCGCGCGCTACCGCAACGCCGGTGCGCTGCTGCTGGATGACATCGAAGCCGTCGCCGGCAAGGAACGCACGCAGGACGAACTGTTCCATCTCTTCAACGCCTTGCAGAGCGCCGGTCGCCAGGTTGTGCTCACGTCGAGCGTACCGCCGAATCAGCTCGCGACGCTCGAGGATCGGCTGCGTACGCGCTTCGCACAGGGCCTGATCGTCGAACTTGGAAGCCCCGATGAAGCGCAACGCGCGGCCGTGATCGCCACCTTCTTCAACTCCCGACAGACCACTGTCACCAGTGCGGTGATCTCACAGCTGGCGGAACGTCCGGCGCGATCGATCGGCGATCTGCTCGCGATCGCACGACGGCTCCACGCCGCCGCCGCGCTGGCCGGTGCGCCGGTCACTGCGGCGTTTGTCGCCGCCGAACTCGATGGCGCATCCACACCGCGCAACGCTGCCAAACACCTCATGGGTGACCGGGAGAACTTTGTGCATCGCTGGCCCGACCTCACGGCGCGGCTGATCGAGGACGCCGACTGATGGCCATTCGCGGCAGCCTGAAAGAGGCGAGTTTCCCCGACGTCCTGCAGTTGCTCGCGCTCGGCCAGAAAACGGGCTGTCTCAGCATCGTCGATGGCACAAAGTTCGGATCGGTGTTCTTCCAGAACGGGAAGATTTCGTTCGGCGCGATCGTCAATCGCCGCGATCGACTTGGCGACTCGCTGGTCAAGCGCGGCCACATCACGAAGGAACAACTCGACGATGCCCTGCGCCAGCAGGTGAAGCAGCCGGGTCGTCGCGTGGGTGAACTGCTCGTCGAGTCGGGCTTCGTTGCGCGTGCCATCGTGGACAAGGAGCTGCGCGTTCTGGTGGAGGAAGCGGTGTTCTCGCTGTTCACCTGGACGCAGGGCATCTGGACGTTCGAGCCTGATGTGCACCCCGATGGCCGCCAGCTCACGACGTCCATCAATCCCGAATCGTTGCTGATGGAAGGCGCGCGGCGCGTGGACGAGTGGTCGCTGGTCGAGCGGCGCTTTCCAAGCTTCGACCTGGTCTTCGAGATGGATGCCGCACGCGCCGGAATCTCCGAGCCACTCAGCGGTGAACTGGCCGAGGTCGCACATCTGCTCGACGGCCGACGCACCATTCGCTCGGTCATCGAGCGCTCCGGCCTGGGTGAGTTTGCCGTCGGCAAGGCGCTGTACGAACTCGCCGTGCAGGGCTTGCTGGTGCAGGTGACAACCGCTGAACCGGCGCGCGGCGAGGAGCACGACTACGGCGCCAGCACGGCCGAGAAGGCGCTCAAGCTTGGTCTCGCGCTGGCCAAGGCCGGCATGATCGAGGACTCGGCGCGCGAATTCCGGCGCGTCGTTGAATCGTCGCCGAATGATCCCATTGCACGTCATCAGCTTGGCCTGCTGGCACTGAAGCAGGGCGCGTGGGATGACGCGGTCGGCTGGCTCGAACCGCTGGCTCAGCTCGATGACGCCACGCCCACCATGCTGCATCATCTCGCGCTGGCGTTTGAAGGTCTGGGACGGGAACTGGAATCGGCCCGCATCCTCGAGCGCGCCGCGAAACTGCAGCCGCAGGCGCCGCCGCAAGTTGAACTCTCGCGGGCGCTTCACGCCTTCCGACTCGGCGACTACGCGCGCGCCGATCAGCTGCTCTCGACCGCCCGCATGCGCTTCGAAGGCGACGCACCGCCGGCCGTCTGGTTCCACTATGCGTCGCTGGTCGCCGCCGCACGCGACGATGCCGATCAGGCGCAGGCACTGCTGGAGGAAGGGATTCGCACCCATCCCTCAGTGGGCGTGCTGCACGCCAACTATGCGGCCCTGATGCTGGCCCGCGGTGTCCTCACCGGCGCGGCCGCGGCGGTCGAACGCGGCATGCTGCACGCCGCGAATCTGGCGCCATTCCAGAAGACCGTTGGTGACCTCGCCTATCGCGTGGCGCGTTTTGACGACGCCATGGAAGCGTATCAGCGTGCCGTGCGCCTCGAACCGTCGCTGGGTCCGGACATCTATCTCAAGCTCGGCGAACTGCGCTACCAACGTGGTGAGGTGGCCGAGTCCGAGAAGTGCTGGCACCGCGTACTGGAACTGGATCCCGGCAATCGACAGGCACAGGTGAGTCTCGATGCCATTCGGCGTGCGTCGTGACAACAGTCGACACGCCCCTCCTCACGCGTGACCGCCTTGATCAGCCGCGTATCGTGGCGGTGGCAATGGGTCGCATGGGTGTGGCGCGTGCGGGCGAGATGCTGACCACCGTGGGATTGGGTTCCTGCGTCGCGATTATTCTCTTCGCACCAGTGCAGCGACTCGCGGCGCTGGCGCATTGCATGCTTCCGGCGCGAGAGGCGGATGACACTGCGATTGCAAAATTTGTCGACTCCGCCGTCCCCGCGCTCGTCGCCTCACTGCGCAAGGAAGGCGCGCGAGAGTCGTTCGACGCGGCCCTTGTTGGCGGCGCATCGATGTTTCCTGGTGTTCGGGCCGACTTCGTCAGCGACATCGCCGGCAACAACATTCGCGCGGCACGCGCAACGCTGGCGGCCGCGAGTATTCCAGTGCGCGTCGAAGATGTCGGCGGAATCGTCGGACGTTCCGTCGCCGTGGATCCAGCCGCGCAGCGCGTGATGGTACGGACGATCCGTGATGGAGAACGGTGGCTGTGAACCACGACTCGAAATCGATACACTTGATCTCCGTAGCCGCGCTCGACAGAGCGCCGGCCTCGCCGCATTGCGGCAGTCCCCCGGAGCGCTCGTGACGAACCTGCCACCCTCAGCGGACGACGTGCTGAGCCCCCTGCGGGCGCAGGTTGACGACCTCGCGCGCGACCTGTCGACCGAAGACGCGGGCGGCGATCCGGGCGTGATTCTCAAGCAGCGCATTTTCCTGCTGCATCGCGCGGTCGAGCAGCATGCGCAACTGATCGAGACGCTGCAGGGTGATGTGCGTCGACTGATTGACGGCTGGAAAGGGCGTTTCTCGCAGGGCGTGACCGGCACGCTGACGCCACTCGGTGTGCCTGTGATTCCGTCGCAACCGGCGCCGCAGCGTTCGGCCCCGGTGGCCGTCACGCCGGCAGCGCGCGTGGCGACAGCGCCTGTGATCACGCGCGAGTTCCGTGCGCCCGCCATGGCCAGTCTCACCGATGCCGGTGACGCGGACGGTACGTCACGGCACGGCGCGCCGGTGGCCGGTCAGCCGCGCGTGATCGACGAACTGAATGCGTCCACCTTTGTGGAACGCGGTTGGAGTCGCATCGCGACGGGTGATTTTGTCGGTGCCGAGCAGGCGCTCGAGAAGGCGCTCGGTCTGAATCCGGGCGACGTGCACGCCGAAACGCTGCTCGGCTGGGCGCAGATGTCGCAAGGCAAGTTCGACTCCGCCATGGCGCTGTTCGAACAGGTGCTCGAGCGCGTCCCCGATTTTGCGCTGGCGCATCTCAACATCGGCTATGTGCATCTGCGCCGCCGGAACTTCGACGCCGCGCTGGTGCATCTGTCGCGGGCGATCGAACTCGATTCGGATCGCAAGGCCACGCTCTACGCGCACTACTACCTCGGCCTCGTACATTTCGAGCAGCAGCGCTATGACCGCTCGATCACGGAGTTGCAGCGCGCCATCGAGCTCGGGCCCAATCTGATCGAGGCCCGTTTTGAGCTGGGCAGGGTACTCTGGTTCGCTGACCGTACTGACGACGCGATTGCCGCGTGGCGCCGAGGTGCGGAGCTGAACAAGTTCAATCCATGGAGTGCCCGCTGTCGCGACATGCTGACGACGATCGCCGATGGAGGCGCGCCCTCGCGCGTGGCCTGACGTCGGCGCGGCGGGCGATACTGCTTATTGCAGCGATCCTGCTGTCGTCTGTTCCCGTTGCTGCCGCGCCGCCAGGCTCGCTTCGACTCGACGGCGGTCGATTCACCGTCATTCATTACGCCGGCGACGCCACGCTTGCCGCCGCCGCACTGCACGCCGCAGTCTCGCGTGACACCTTCCCGTGGCTCCCGCGCGCGAACACGCGCATTGTGATCATGATCGCGCCTGACGCGGCCGTTTTTCGCGAATGGGCCGGACAGTCATCATTACCGTGGACAGCCGCACTGGCGTTCGTGGAACAGCATCGGATCGTCGTGCAAGGTCATACCGCCGCATCCGATGCCGGTGATCCGTTGCAAGCCTTGCGACATGAACTGGCTCACGTAGCACTATACGACTATCTCGGTACACTTCCGCCGCGATGGTTTGACGAGGGCTACGCCAGCTATGCCGCCGGCGAGGAGCGCACGCAGGGCTTTCTGTCCGCCAACGTGGCACTCGTTTTTCGCGGCATGCCCTCGCTGGCGGCGCTCGACACAATGCTGACCGGCCGGCACACAACCGAGGCGCGCGCGGCATACGCACTGTCGTTGCGAGCCGTGGGTGACCTTGCGGCAATCGATCAGGCCCGCGGACTCGGTCCGTTCTTCGCAGCCTGGCGCGAGCGACGCAGCTTCGATCTCGCCACGCGACGCGCGTTCGCGCTCACGGCCGCCGACTTCGAGTCCGGCTGGCAGCAGCGGACGCGGTGGCGCTTCGCCTTCCTGGCGGTCGCGGCGGACGGCGCTCTGGGCACGCTGGTGCTGCTGGTGCTGCTCGCGCCGGCGTGGCGGTCGCGTCGCGCCAGACAGCGCGCGCGCCTTGACGAACTGCGTCGGCGCGAAGCCATCACCGAACAGTCCACCCGCAGCGCTGCCCTGGACGCTTTGATGGGCGCGATCGGGCAATCCGACTCGCGATCGGCGTCGGATGCTTGACCGACCCGTGCGGGCCGCATAGCCTGACAACCTTATGGCTCTCTCAGAATCGGAAACACCGCGTCGCCCCCTCCTGTGGTGGGGACTCGCTGCCGCCGCGCTTGCATTGGGCTACGCGGACCTTGCCCGGGGTGGCACGACGTTCGCCCCGGTGCTGCTTGTGGTCGGATATTGCGTGCTGATTCCGATCGCGATCCTGAAGTAAGGCTGCAGCACCCACCCATTCGCCGACGCCGGCGGATGAACGTTACGATCCGGTTAAGTGCATGTGCGATCGTCAGTTCGTCGCGTCAGGGCGCTTGCTCTGATTCCCTGAGCGGGGCACTTTTCCGACAAAGGGACACTACCACTGCATGAGGGCGCCGTGTGATCGAGTGCAGAGCGGTAGGCAGTCCGAAGGGCGAATAGCTCAGCTGGTTAGAGCACCTGTCTTACACACAGGGGGTCGGGGGTTCGAATCCCTCTTCGCCCACCTGCAAATCTCGGGGCTGCGGCGCGTCGCGGCAGCTCAATTCGCATCACTATTGTGGAGGTCGTAAGTGACCGTTCGGATTCCTCAGATTGCGTGGCTGGGTCTCGTTGCCGGCAGCATGGCGAGCGCGCTCGTCGCGCAGGTGCCTCGCACACCGGATCCCAACACGCCGCGAATGATGGTGCTGACGTTCCGTACCGCCGTCACCACCGGCAACGTCGGAACGCAGGCCGCGGAAGCGCTTCGCTCCCGCATGAGTTCAGAGGTCAACTACAAGCAGCTCTGGCAGATTCCGAGCACTGAAATCAACGCGGTGCTGGAAGCGTCAGGCTACAAAAAGGACGAACCACTGTCGTCGAACGACGCCCGCGAGCTCGGCCGACAGCTCCGTGCTGACGAATTCATTCAGGGCACCGTGCGAAAGGAGGGCGAAACGTGGCGCGTCGATGCCACGTTGCATCTGGTCCGCGATCCCTCGTTAGCGCAGCCGCTGGCCACCGCGTCGGGTGCCAAGGCTGGTGATGCGGCGAAGATTCTTGCCGCTGAGCTGGTCGAGGCCCGCAAGCAGCTGGTGCCCGAGAAGAATTGTGTCAACGCCGCCCGCGACAAGAACTGGGACAAGGCGATGGCATCGGCCAAGGAGGGCATCGCGCTCTACCCGAAGGCCGTGATCGCGCGTACCTGTCTGCTTAACGCCATGTTCGAAACCAAGGCCACAGACGAAGCGCAGCTCGCCATGGCCGAAGAGATCCTCGCCCTCGATTCGCGCAGCCGTCGCGCACTCTCGATCGCCGGTGACATTTACCGCAAGCGCAACCTCGCCAATCCGCGTGACACGGCGAACTCCAACAAGATGATTCAGGCGTATACGGGCCTGATCGCCGCCGACCCGACCAACACCCGTCTCGTCGATGACGTGACGAAGGC
>JANMWU010000276.1:0-4967 GCA_031380785.1 Gemmatimonadaceae bacterium | reverse complement strand
CCAGTGACGGGCAGCGCGCGAGTCTAGCCGAGCACTCGTGGCGCATCTGCATGATGGCGGTGCTTCTGGCGCCGCATTTTGCCGATGTCGATTTCGCGCGGCTGGCGAAGATCTGCATCGTGCACGATCCCGGCGAGATCGAGGGCGACGACATTCCGGTGCCGGATCAGGCGCGGCGACGTGCCGCGGATTCGTCGGCGACCAAGTCGGGCGACAAGCCGCGCGATTTGCCGACGCTGGTCGCGCCGCTGCCGCCTGAAACCGCGCTCGAAATCGTTGCGCTATGGGACGAATATGAAGCGGCGGTCACTCCGGAGGCGCGTCTGACGAAGGCGCTCGACAAGCTCGAGACGATTTTGGAGCATACACAGGCGGAGAATCCGGTGGGGTGTGCTTATCGGTATAATCTGGGGTACGGGCGGGAGTGCATAGCGGGCTATCCAGTGACTGTGGCGTTGCGGACAGCATTGCATGCGGAGACGGAGCGGCGCACTCACAATGAATGACAGCTGGAATCTGACCGAACGGAATCACTTACCCGCTGCGCAGCAGCCGAGGCTCCCACACCTTCCCCACGCTGGATCTGTCGACGGAACAGCATTTACTTCGCGGGCGAGATTTGCATCACCGCGCATGATGCGCTGTAACAACGAGACGAAGAGAGGTCCATTCTCCCTAGCGGGCCTAGCCATCTTTGCAACGAGCCGCGACGCCTCGCACGACATGAACGCCACCGCGCCGTACCGTTCATCATGTGTGTGATAACACTGATAGTAGTCCCCCGACTTCCGACGCGTGATTTCGTACGACGCATCGCGTGATCCGCCTTTCATGACGATCGTCCATGAAGACCACCGACCGATGATCCGGTCCTGCTTGACTGAGTCCACGACCGGCTCGGTTTGCACGGTTATGAACTCGAACACGCGCTGAGAACCAGAGCGCTTCCGTAGAACTCCGTAGCGATCCTCGGGGCATCCTTCATCCCTCCAGACGTCGAGTACGGCGACGAGAAGGTCATTGCGGTTAGTTCCGGCCGCTGGAAACGAATCCATTGCGACTGGGCGTTGCAGGACGACATCGGCTGTGAGGTCCGGCTTGCCATGTGCTTTCCGACACCCGACGTCGGTAGTTCTCGTGACGCTCGTGTACGCGGTGACCTCCGGCAACTCGTACAGACGGAGCTTCAGGCTGTCAAAGTCCTTAGGTGAGGTGAACTTTTGCCATCCCGGCGGGAGCAGGTTGCCGCACTTCCGAGTCGTTGCATCGTGCCGTGCTATGCAATCGCCCGATGCTGCTGGCGGTGGGGAGGTATTCGCCAGATGACTGGACCACTGCGCCGATTCGAACTGCAACATGGTTAGCACTACGAGCGCCGCGATTCGCATTGTCGTCCCCGGGAATGTTGGAAAATCGAGCAGCATCCACATCTGCCCTGAAGCTGTACCTACTTCATCGAAAGTGAGGCGAGCGCGCCCCGACACGGTTTTAGACTCGCTGCCCGCGTCGACTTTCCCCCGGCGATGCTATCGCAAAGCGCGAGTGCACGTCGAAAGCCGCCGCTCTGAGCGCTTGAATACAGCACGTAATCCATTGTGGCTGGGAGCTCATCCATAGAGCCAATTAGCTGCTGCAGTGCGGTGGCCGTGTCGCCGGTCTGAACGAATGTCGACAATTCTGCGAACCTCGTGTCCCAGGCAATCGATGTACCTGCGGCGCCACTTCGCGATGAGACTGCACGGTGCATCCTTGCACGAGCCACGCTTCGGTCGCCATATCTCAGCGATGCCAACGCGCGTAGCAGCGGATCGTCACCAGCTGCTCCATAAGGGATCGGCGCACCCGGACACGTAACCCCCGCCCAGTCGCCAGGCGCGACCCATCGCTGCAATTCCGAGCTTGAATCCGCCCTCGCCCGATGCGCGAGCAGTTCGGCTATGGCGCGCGCGCGAAGCGGCGGCATTTCAACGCAATAACCGAGAGCGGCGGCGATCTCGTAACGCGCCACGGCAGTGGCAACTACCGAAGAAAGGCCATCCACTTGCGTGTCGCTGGCGATGGTCGCCTTAACCTTCAACGACTCCGCCAAGGTGCGCGCGCCGAGAAGCACGGCTACTGGAACAAGGCGGTCCGAGACGTTTTCTCCCGACCTTCTACCGAGAGACAATAACCAAGACGCAACGACCGACGCGGAGTCGAACTTGCCACGCCGCAGATTTACTCTAGTCAGGGCAAACCCAATATCGAGACTGTCTGCAGGGCTGTGTGCCAAAACTAACGCTGATTTCAGCACGGATTCTGACGAGCGTTCGCCAGGAGTATTGCCCAGAACCCCCACCGCCTCCAATGCTCGCGAGAGTGAAAGCTTGGCGGCGACACTCGTCGGCGCGCGAAACGCGAGTTTCGTCGCCAAACGAAGAAGTTGCTCGCGGCCGGCTCGAACCGCGCGCTGGTACGTCCTCGGCACAGCAGTCTCCAGGCTTCGCTGTAATGTTGAAGCCGGCATTGGATACACAACGATTGAATCGCCATCCAAGGCTGGAAGCCCTGCGAATCGCACGCCCGCGGGCGAATTTAGTGTCCCAGTGCGACGGGTACTCGCAAGGGCGAATGTGACCGTTGGAAGCTTGTCGAAGAGCTTCACCAGTTCTGTTGACGGTAGTCGCGAGATGGCCTGCTCATACGCCCGTGCAGAGTCCCAGCGCGAAGTGCGAAACCGAAAGCTTGTTGGGCTACGCGCGTCCGACACGACGATTGAATCAAGACGAAGGCACTCCGCAAGTCCGTACCACGCGGCAAATCCGCCGCCCTTGATTTCGGTGGCCTTGCGGTATGCGCCGCACGCTTGCGGCATGCTGTCCTGCGCGCGGTACAGAATCGCCAATGCAAGAAGCGAATCTCTCTCAACCAGGCGACTGCTGACGCTTCGCAAAGCCCCACTGCCATCGCGCAGAACTTGGGTGTTCGCAGGTTGCAACCACGTCGCCACCGTCGCTTGCCAGACCACTGCCTGCGGTAGCGCACCTGTCCGCGCAGCAACGGCGAACTGGCGCTCGGCCTGCACAAGATCGCCGGCGAGAAGCGATGTCGATGCCGCCGCGAATTCGCGTAACGCTTGAATCGGCCGATCGAGCGCGAACGTGATCGCCTCCGCAGAATCCGGCGAGACCATTGCCGCCATCAGCACACGTGCGGCCAACAACCGCAACGAATCAGCATCGGGGATTGCCGCTGCCGGAAACTGTATCGCCACCGTACGGCGCGTCGCACCCGTGCGCACCGGCCCGAGTGACGCCGTTGCGCGAATCCCACCCGCTATCGATGTCACGCGCGTCTCTAGCGGCGTTCCCACGCGCGGATCGGCGTGTGATACGACATCGGCGGACACTCCTGCCCACGCGCGCAGCTCGTCGGAAAGTGCTCGGGCGAATGGCGCACCACGCGCCGTGTCACCGACCACAGTTAACGCGAAAGACGACAGCGACGCGACCTTCACATCGGGAGGCGCTTCGGTGGGTCGCCACTGCCGCGCTGCAGCGACTCCACCGGCGCTGAGCAACCCAACGGCTATCAGTCCTATTGCGACGCGGCGCGCGGTCAGGAAGGACGACGGGCGCACAACTGCCTCACTCGTTGTCCGGTGAGCGGCCGCCAATGCTGCGCCATCAAGCCCCGATGCGAATTCCGCCACCTCGCGAAACCGATCGGCCGGAGATGACGAAAGCGCGCGTGAGATCGCGGCCTCGACATGCGTCGGCACGCTCGGCCGCAACAGACTCACCGGCGAATGCTCCGCCGCGATCCGCAAGGCCCGCAACCCTTCCGCATTCGCCGCTACATGCGGCGGCACCCCGGCGAGCATCTCATACAGCACCAGCGCCAGCGAATACTGATCACTGCGCCCATCGATGCCTTTCTCTGCACACAACTGTTCGGGACTCATGTACAGCAACGTCCCCACCGCAACGCCTGTCGACGTTGCGAGTGTCCCCGGCGTGCGCTCAAGCGCGCGCGCCACGCCGAAGTCCGTCAGCAGCGCCCCGTCCGGCGTGAGCAAAATGTTCGCCGGCTTCACATCACGATGAATTATTCCGGCGCCGTGCGCATGCCCGAGTGCACTCGCGATTTGGCGCGCAATCGACAGCGCCTCGTCCACCGGCAGCTGCCGCTCGCGCGAAAGGCGTTCCGCCAGCGACGCGCCCCGCGCTATCGCCGTGACGAAATACGGCGCACCCATGAACTCGCCCGTGTCATACACGTGCGCGATGTTCGGATGCTCGAGTTGCGACGTCAACCGTATTTCGCGACGAAAGCGCTCGCTCACAACGGAATCGATCAGCTCCGAGCGGAGCACCTTGATCGCCACCTCACGGCCAAGACTTCGGTCCGTCGCGCGATAGACGATCGCATGGGATCCGTGACCGAGCTCCGCCACCAGCGTGAAGCGGTCATCAATGTCGCACGGCAAATTGAGGAGCACGGTAACCTGGGCTGGCGCTATTCGAATTTTACGGAATTGCACCCAGCTCTGCAAAGACACTACGAAATAAGAACTCCTCGCGCCCAGTCGAGTCCGTCTCGGTCGGGCGGCCTTCGCGACGGCCGGTTCGCTCCAGCGGAACCACGCAAAGGCGTCATCAGCGGCGAAGGATGGTCACGTAGAGCAAAAGGGCTGCGAAATCGGCGCGCGCGCGCCTTTCCCACAGCCCTTTGAGGTTTTCGACACTTCACCGTTCCGTTCGGACCTGTGCGGCCCGCCGCTCGATTCCAGCCTCTCGATCAAGCCCACATGTGCGACGTCTTACCGCCGGCGCCCACCACGCCCCCGCCCACTGAAAATGATCGGCGAACCGTAGAAACCCGCGTAGAACGGCCGATACCCCCAGCCGTACGCCCCGAACGGGCTATACCACGGATCGTAGAACGGATAGCCGTAGCCAAACCCAACGCCCACCCGCGCGCCGCTG
>JANMWU010000222.1:0-2782 GCA_031380785.1 Gemmatimonadaceae bacterium | reverse complement strand
GCCGGCGCGAGCGAAGCGCGCATTCAGGGTGACTTCGGCGATCTCTCGCTCGATCTTGGCGGGCGTTGGGTGCGCGACATGCAGATCGTCGTGTCGAGCTCCATCGGCGGCGTGAAGATCACCGCCCCTCCCACCATCGGTATCGAACTGCAGTCCACGGGCCTGCTCGCTCGTGAATCGTTCGATGGGTCGTTCACGAAGAGCGGTGGCATCTGGCGCAGCTCCAACTTCAGCACTGCGGCCGTGAAAGTGCGGATCGTGGTGCGCTCGATGCTCGGAAAGATCGAGCTCGTGCAGCGCTAATTGGACGCACGCGGCGCGTCAGCGGTCGTGGAGCGCGCGAGCGTCGCACGCATCGTTGGGTGGTAACGGCAGAAGTACTCGCCAGTATCTGCGGCAGTGATCACGCGACTCCAACTCGCCTGGGCGGCGATCAGCCCGGAGTCCCAGCCGCCACGCGTCGCCGTAACCGTGTGCGGGACGATGTCGCGGTTAGTCCACGTCACGGTGTCGCCCGGCGCCACGGCCAGCTGCGCCGTTTGTATCACCAGGCTTTGCAGCACCACCTGATGGTGCGCGCTCGCCCTC
This sequence comes from Gemmatimonadaceae bacterium, assembly GCA_031380785.1. Taxonomy (GTDB): domain Bacteria; phylum Gemmatimonadota; class Gemmatimonadetes; order Gemmatimonadales; family Gemmatimonadaceae; genus JACMLX01. The sequence continues at coordinate 2,194 of JANMWU010000222.1, read as the reverse complement.
GGCGCGGCGCACGCACCGAGGGCCGCCGTCGCACCAACGAACCGCGCAACGACGTGCCTTCGTATCGCGATCATTTCTTCAAGCCTGCGACCATCATCTCGGCGTGCTGCTCATGCCCACGGAAGATGACCAGTGCGCCTTCGAACGCGGCCTTCACTTCGGCGTTCTGAATGTTCGGAATGAACTGATCGGCGACCGCCCCGTTCACGGCCCGGTGATATGCGAGTTCGTTCTGCGCGTAGAACTTGTCGAACTCGGCGCCGCGAAGCTTGTTGAGATTGGCCGTGATCGGGCCGGAATTGGTGACAAGGGTGCGGCTGAAGTCATTATCCTGCGCCTCCACATTCAGCTTCTTCGCCAGCGCCACAACCTGGCCCGTGACCGCTTCGTGATCGCGGATCATCGTTTCGGCGAATGTGCGGATGGCGGGTGTCCGCGAGCGCGCAAGCGCGATCCGGGCATAGGCGATGTCGATGGCGTCCGCTGTCACGGCCACATGTGCCATTTCGACGTCGTTCAGTTTCGCCTGTGCTCCGACGGTCACGCCGGAGGTCAGGAACAGGGTTGAGATCAAGAGAGCACGAGTCGGGTTCATGACGAGTTCCAGAAGGAGATGACGAACGGCAATGCCGGGACGTCCGGCCGATGGAGTGAGACTAGTCCGTCGCCTCAGTACGAACTATCGCAATTCGTCCAGATATTTTGTCTGATCATCCGCCTGTGATGCACTCTGCCGTACGCATCGCTATTATGCTGGCATGGATGTCCTCAGCGACGTGCTCGATACGCTGCGCCTGCGCGGTACACTCTATTTCTCCACGGAATTCCATCAGCCGTGGGGCCTCCGCGTGCCGGCGCTTCGCCGGGTCGCGCGCTTCCATCTGGTCGTGCGTGGCGCGCTATGGGTGCGCGTTGCAGGACAGCCTGATGCCGTCCAGATCAGCTCGGGTGATCTGATCCTGATTCCCCACGGTGCCGAGCACGTCATGCAGTGCAGTGACGGATCGCCGGTGCGAACCGTGGACGACGTCGTGGCTGCGGCCGGGTTCACGGGTCGCGGTGTGCTGGTTTACGGCGGCGAGGATCGCGGCGCGCCGACACGTCTCGTGTGCGGCCATTTCGAGTACGACGAGAGTCTTGATCACGCGTTGCTCGCCCAGCTGCCACCCTCGATCGTTGTGCGCTGGGAGCACGAAGTGCAAAACTCGCCGCTCGCCGATGCGTTCAGTTTCATCACGCGCGAGGTGCAGGCTGGACGCCCCGGTCACGAAGCGGTCGTTCGGCGCTTGTCGGAAGTGCTGTTCTTTCTCGCGGTGCGGACGTGGGCTGAGCGCGAAGAATCACAACGTGGCATGCTTGCCGCGCTGGCGGATCCGGCGCTGGCTGCGGCCCTTTCAGCGATGCACGAGCGCCCCGCCGATCACTGGTCACTGGATTCGCTCAGCCGGTGTGCGGCGATGGGACGCAGTGCATTTTCCGAACGATTCCATCGTGTGGTTGGCGCGACACCGATGCGGTACCTCACCGACTGGCGCGTGCAGCGCGCGAAGCGACTGCTCGCGGAGTCGAAACTTGGCCTTGACGGCATTGCCGCGCAGGTCGGATACGATTCCGCCGCGTCGCTGTCTCGCGTCTTTCAGAAACACACCGGCATCAGTCCCGGCGCGTATCGGCGGCAGGCTGACGTGCCTCGCACCCGAGCCGAAGCTGTCGTTCCTCAGGCCTCTCACTCAACGGCATAGCGAAGTTCCAGCATCGTACCGCGGAATCCTGCGCTTACGAAAAGCCGGATCCGCGACGTTGCTACACCCGCGCCCGTCTCCACCCACCCGAAGCCCAGAGCACCATCATCGCCAGTGCCCGCGCGATAGCAGTGAGTGATATCACCCACCAGATGCCCGTCGTGCCCCATTGTATCGCAGCCCATGCCGCTAACGGCACGCGCGCCAGCGTGATCACGGTCGATGTGATCATCGGCGGCAACGTCCAGCCCGCGCCGCCGAGCGCGCCCTCGAGCACAGTTTCGCCACTCACCACCAGCTGCGCGAAAGCGGCGGCGCGCAGATACCGCGTGGCTTCTTCCACCACTGCGTAATCGGTGGAAAAGAGTCCCGCCAATGTCGTCGGGAAGAAGAACAATGCCGCGCACGAGAGCACGCCTGGCACTCCGGTCAGTGCCAGCGTCAGCCACCCA
>JANMWU010000221.1:0-1632 GCA_031380785.1 Gemmatimonadaceae bacterium | reverse complement strand
CGGCGCGTAGGTGTGGCCGTCGTTCGCATCGTGCAGCACCGCCTGACGATGACTGAAGGTGCCGCGCTCGACGTCCTGACCGGTAAGACGCACATGCATTCCGTCTTCGAGCAACGTGCCAAACGCCAGCGATTCGGCATGGCCCCAGTCGATCGCCTTTTCGAGTCCTTCGCGACGGCGTTCGAGTGTCTTGGCGAGACGCGGATTGACCGTGAGATCATGCGGCCATGTGAGCAGCGCTTCGTTGAGCGCCTGCAGACGTGCGGCGGCAACGGCAGTCGTTACTTCTTCCGGCGCCGGTGGATTGGGAATGTGTTCGTCGTGCTCTTCGGGTGCCGCATTGTGGACCGCGTCGAAAATCCCCTCGAGCTCCTTCGCGAACTCGTTGTCGATCGCATCGACGTCGGCTTTCGTGACGACACCATCACGCACCAGGCGCGAACCCCAGACCTGACGCGGCGTCGGATGCGCCTTGATGCGCGCGTACAACTCGGGCTGGGTGAAGAGCGGCTCGTCGGTCTCGTTGTGACCGTGACGGCGATAGCCAACGAGGTCGATCAGGAAGTCCTTGCCGAAGCGTGTCCGATATGCAATTGCGACGCGCACCGCCATCACGCAGGCTTCGGCGTCATCCGCATTGACATGCACAATCGGCACGTCGAAGCCTTTCGCCAGATCGCTGGCATAGTGCGTGCTGCGGGCATCGATCGGATCGGTAGTGAAGCCGACCTGGTTGTTCGAGATGATGTGCAGCGTGCCGCCGACTTCAAAGGCGCGCAGGCGGCTCATGTTGAACGTCTCGGCCACCACACCCTCGCCAATGAACGCGGCGTCGCCGTGCACGCAGATGGTGAGCACCGACTTCGGATCGCGCTTGCCTGACGTGCCACCGACGCGCTGACGTGCGCGTGCGATGCCGTTGATGACCGGGTTCGCAAACTCGAGATGGCTGGGGTTCGGCACCAGGGTGATCTCCACTCGCGCGCCGGACGGCAGTTCGCGTGATCCTTCGTAGCCCATATGGTACTTGACGTCGCCGGTGTCGCTTTGCGCTGCGTTGTCGTGACGACCTTCGAATTCGGCAAAGAGCGCCGCGTATGACTTTCCCATCACGTTGGTGAGCACGTTGAGGCGTCCGCGATGTGCCATGCCGATCACGATTTCGGTGGTGCCGTGCTCCGACGCTTCAGTAACGGCGGTGTCGAGCATCGGGACAAGCGCATCGGTGCCTTCGATGCTGAAGCGCTTCTTGCCCTGATACGCACGACCGATGAAGCGTTCCAGACCATCGACCTGCGTGAGTCGTTTGAGCACGGCCACCTTTTCGGCGGCGGTAAGCTGTCGCGTGCAATGTTCGTCGCGCAGCATGGTGCGGAACCAGAGTCGTTCGGACTCGTCGGGCAGGTGCATCACTTCGAACGCGAGCCGTGAGGAGTAGCGGCGGCGCAGCATCGCAATCACGTCGGCCGCGGTGCGGAATCGCGGATCGGCGTAGCCGAGCGACGCCGCCGGCACGCGCGCAAGGTCAGGGGTACTGATCTGGTGATATTCGGGCGTCAGTTCGGCGGCGCCGAGGGGCGACGTGCCGAGCGGGTCGAGTTGGACGGCGAGGTGGCCGAAGATGCGGATGTT
>JANMWU010000200.1:0-5467 GCA_031380785.1 Gemmatimonadaceae bacterium | reverse complement strand
CGCGCATCGTGTCGAGTGGCACGTTGTTCCGCGCATCGTTGGTGCCGGTCTGCAGAATGACGAGATCGGGTGCATGCACCAGCACATCGCGATCGAGTCGCGCATCCATGTCGGTGGCGACATTGCCGCCGACACCGGCGTTGATCAATCGGATGGCACTGCCGGGGAAGACGCGCTGAAGCTGTCGCGCGAACTGACTGGGAAAGCTGAGCGAGGTATCGCTGGCGCCGGTGCCGAAGGTCGAGCTGGATCCCAGTGCGACAATTCTGAGCGGTTGCTGCCCGCGGAGGAGTGCCACGGTGTGTGACATGCCGCCGAATTGCGGCAGCGTATCGTCGAGCAGCGGGCAGCGGCCGAACGCGGTTGGCGTGAGCAGGGTTGCGGGGAGTGCGAGAACGCTGAACTGGATCAGATTCGTGCTGCCGAGATGCGCATCGACGCGATAGTGGCCCGCAACCGGGAAACGTGAGCCAGTCAGCACTGCGCGACCGGCCGTATCGGACTGCAGGCTGACCTCTGTCATCTGGCCGGAGTCGGGCACGATCACGAAACGCACCTGACGTCCGCTCAACGCGTGCAGCTCGCGATCACGGATCAGCACTGCCGGCTGCGCCGCTGATTCAACGCCGGCGGCTACGTACTCGGTGCGACGGGAGGTGCTGACGATCGTCGCCTGCTCATCGCTGATCGTCGCATCAGACGGCGCGCCGCCGCACCCAGCGGCGAGGACGATGACCGAACCTGCAAACAACCGGCGCGCGCGCATCGGTAAACCTCGACGGGAATGACGGAGACTCTCGACCGAGAATGACCGGCGGAGCACGGCGCCGCAACCGGGCATGACTGCGTCGCGAAACGCCATTCACCACGGTCGCGCCAGTCGCCCGATATTCGTGACCAGTCCGAGATACGCGGCGCGCGCCTGCGGCCCGGTGACCGGGAGAATGAATCCCGCGTCGAGCGCGAGCTCGGGCCTCACGACCCATGTTGGCCCGGTGAGCACGGCCACAATCGGTGCGCCGCCGCTCGGTCCCGATGTGCCAGGAAGTCCGTAGCACTCGAGCGCCCAACCGAACGCGCCTCGAATCGGAATGCCGGCGGCCGCGGTCCACAGCGTCGATGTGCGTGGCGCCTGCGAACCATCGCCACTGCGCCACGTCATGCCGACATTGAAGTCCACCCCGACGGGGCCGAAGACGCGGCTGTTGATCAGAAGCACGCTGACATCGGTCGTTCCGGTGCCGCGCAAGCCGCCGGTCGAGAATTTCACGCTCGGCAGAATTGCCACGTCCTGAGTCGTCGGACGATCTTCTGTCAGTCGCCACTTGAGACCAACGCTCACGTCGCCCTGACCGAAGGGAACGCCGGTGGCTGACGATGCCGGCAACACAATGGTGAGCTGTGTTCGCCGACTGAGTCCGAGCTTGAGCAGGGTTGGGATTTGCGTGACACGGGTGCCGTCGGCGACGTGGTCGCTTTCGACGCCAGTTTCGATTTCCGCGTATCCGGCTGCCACCGTGCCGGCGTGCGTGGCAACGCTCGGTCGTTCGGGCTGTACCGAGCGCGGATGAAACCCGCCGCTGACTGACGACGTGGACGCGCCCGCATCGTTCGATGGTGCGGCGGGCGGCGGCGCACTGGAACGTTGGCGAGGCGTACGCTCGAGCAACACGCGATCACCGGTGCTGTGCGCACCCGCATAGCCGCGCACGGTCAGGCGTCGCACGCTGATGCCGTCGACGCGCACGCTGTCCAATGTGTAGCGATCGCATGAGCGCGCGTCGCGTCCGGGCCGACGCACGAAACAGAGTGCGGGTACCGATGCGCCCGTGGAGTCGACGACTCGCCGACTTTCCCAGCGACCATATAGACGTTCACGAACCTGACGCGCGCCGCTGGCGTCCAGATGGATCGTGAGCAACTGGTCGCTCCCCGACGGCGTGAGTACCCACACCATCGTGTCCGTCGGCGACGTCTTGTGAAGGTCGATCCATTCACCAGCGGGCGAGTTCGCCATCGATGCCGGTGCTGCGTTCACGCCGCCGGTTCCGTGGCACGCGGCGCAGACGAGCAGAAGCAGTGCGATGCTCGTTCGCGTTGTCACGGACAGAGCCCGCGCCAAGGCGTCAATGGTCATGAAAGCAGCTTGGCGAGTGCGTTGGAGTGCAGATGCCACTGCAGCAGTCCGGCCAACCCCATCAGGATCGCGAATGCAGCGGCGCTCAGCGCAACCAGAAACAGCCAGCGTTTCTGTGTCAGCGCGGTGAGCGCCAGCAGTGAGATGGCGATGGCCGCCAGCGCATCGGACAGATCGAATTGATCGTCGCGATAGTTGAGCGTGTCGTACGTCACCTGATCCTGTTCTGCCTGCTGTCGCACAGCGGTTTTCTTGACGGCTTCGTTGGCGGCCAGTGAATCGTAGCGTGCCGCAGTGGCACCGAAGACGGCGGAGCTGGCCGGGAACGCGATTGCCTGTGCCTTGAGCTGATCGGCCGTCGAGTGTGCCATCTGCTCGCGCAGGTTGCGCGCCTGGTAGAAGCTCCAGTGATCGATGCGATCGGCCTGCGCCTGCTGCATGGCCTGGACGATGTTGTCGTCCTTCACTTTGCAGACGCCCATGAAGGTGGCAAGCAGCGCGACGGTGACCGCAACACCGGTGTTGAGTCGGCTCTGTGCGGCGTGCGCTTCGCTGGCGTCGGCGACGAGATTGATCGGTTCAGTTTCCATTCGCGGAACGATACGCCGTGACGAATGCGAAGGCACTCAGCGATCGCGCGAAACCCAATGCGCACCTGTGAGGTCACTCTCAGAACGACATCATCTGCGTGAATTTCACAATGATACCGCGGCCCGCCACCGGCGCATCCGGCGTCAGGATACGCTGGTCATTGTAGACGATGAACAGATCGCTCAGCGGATGATGGATCAGATTGAAGCGCACGTTCGCGTTGAACTGTTTGCTCACGTTGTCGTACTGCGAAAGCGCATCAATGAACATGTTGGTGCTGAACGAGTAGCTCGTTTTGACGGTGGTGAAGCTGTTGACGAAGTGCAGCTGTGGCAGATCGAGATCGGCGGACGTGCGCTGCATGCCGACGCTGGCTTTGAACCGATAGCTCGGCCGGAACTGTATGGATGCGGCGAATGTCTGCTGCCGACCGGTGTAGAGCCCGCCCCAGACGTACTTCGTGTCGGCGCCGAACATGCGGCTCTGATCGGTGGTGAACAACAGCCAGTGCTCTTCCCAGTTGTAGGCGCCGGCCGGAATCGGCAGGGCCATTGTCGCGTTCGGCCTGAAATCACGAAGCAGCCGGTTGAATGCGGGATTCTCCGACCACTCAAACACACCGCCGTTGTTGAGGAAGATCGAGAAGCCGGTGTGCAGGCTCTTGGCAAGCTCAGAGCCGTTGCGATCGTCGATGTAGCTCCAGCCAATGTGCGGATGCAGTTCGCGGATGCCGTGTGCGCGCAGCCAGGGTGAACGTGGACGGATGCCCGTTTCAAGCAGGTACTTCCGCATCCCGACGCGGCGGTAGTAGCCAAGATCATTCTGGAAGCCGGGGCCCAGTTCCATCAGGCCGGCCTTACCGTGAAAAAAGACGCCTTCCCAGTTCACCGTCGACCGCCAGGCGTAGGCGCCGCTGGTGATGTCGGGCGTGGATGTCTTCACCGCGTACGAATTCCAGTCGAGGTTCCCGAACAGGCGAAGATTTTTGTCCACGCCGAACACGCGGTTGGTGTAGGCTGGTCCGGACGTGTGCACGTTCTGCATCGCAAAGAAGCCGACGTCATTCCCGACGCGACCGAGATTCTGCCGGAACCGGAACACACTGGCGTTTGACGATGGCGTTGTTCCGGATGCACGATCCTGCACGCTCAGCACACCGAGCCGCGTGCTTTCGGTGAGTTTTCCCGTAACGCGAATTCCGCCGAGTATCGGAATGGCACCGCCGGCTGTCGTGAGGCCGATACGTCGAGAAAAGAAGAGGAGGTTGTCCTCGTCCGGCGTGACGATGTTCGCTCCGCTGCGCCGCGCCGCGTCTCCGACATAAAAAATTCCGGAATTCTCGAGAAAGAAGTCGCGCTTCTCAGGAAAGAATTGCGAGAATTGCGTAAGGTTCACCTGCTGCTCGTCGGCCTCGACCTGCCCGAAGTCAGGATTCGCGGTGAGATCAAGCGTGAGCCCAGGCGTCAACGCCGCTTTCAGATCACCGCCGACCTGCAACGAGGTCTTCGTCGTGGGCGACGGCGTGGCCGTCGTTCCGAGTGCGCGCACGTCGCTGTTGGAGATGTACGGCTTTATCCGCAGATCGCGGCCGGCGTTTCCTGTCTCGAGACCAACAAGGGCACCTGCCATCGACACGCGGTTCAGTGAAAAGGCACGCGGCACGGGCGACCAGAACGAAATCTCGTTCACACGTCGCACGCGCCGGGAAAAATTGATGCCCCACTGCGTTCCACTGTTCCGGCTGAAGCGCAGTGCGCGGAACGGAATGCGCATCTCCACCGTCCACCCATCCGACTGACGATGCGTGCGCACGTCCCAGACCGCGTCCCAGCTGCGATTCAGCTCACGCCCTTCCAGTGCCACCTGCCGATCCGCCTTGGCACCCTTGATGTTGGTCGAAAACACATAGCCGTTGCGCCGATCACCGAAGGTATCGAGCAGCACTTCGAAGTCGTCCTGATCTTCCTCGATGAAATCCTTGCGGATGTCATTCACCACCGCCAGCGACGGATCGGAGTCGTGCAGCAGTGCGCCGATGTACAGGTAGTCGGCGTCGTACAGCACGCGCACTTCGGTCTGCTGGCTGGCCGGCTGTCCGCTGAGCGGTTCGGCCTGCACGAAACCCGTGGCGGGTTCAGCCAGGCGCCAGGCTTCGTCATCAAGTGTGCCATCGAGGCGAATACCGGCGACGGCGCGTACAGCCCTCACCTCGCGCCGGTTATCGGGCGCGCGACGCGGGTCGCGCGGGGGTGCCGCCGCCGGGTCCTGCGCGGCCGCGGTTGTGACCGCGAGCAGCGTCAGGGCCAGCACACGACCGGAATTGAGCCAAGGCATAATGAAGAAGTGCGAGTAAGCCTACTGCAGCACGCGCGGTGTGCCGGGCGTGATCACGTGCTGAGTGCCCTTCAGCATCTCGTTGATTTTGCCGACGCGATCGCGGACAATCGTGTCGAGCCGCTTTTGCGCGTCGTCGGTTTCAGCCACCAGTTCGCCGGAGCGCGTCTTCTCGCCTTCGGTGATCGGCCACTGCGGACGTGAAATCATACCGCTGATCGTCTGTGTTTCTTCGCGCAAGCGGGGATACTGACGATAGCCCAGGCCGGCCACCGGGCGCGCCAGCACGCTGTCGCGGAAGTGACGCAGATCGCCCATCGTGCCATCGATCTCGGTCAGTGTTGCCGTCATGTTGGAATCACGCGCCGCGCGCAGTGTGATCTGCACGGCGGTGAGCTGCCGCAC
>JANMWU010000181.1:0-7994 GCA_031380785.1 Gemmatimonadaceae bacterium | reverse complement strand
GCCATCATCAGTCCAGTCAGCGTCACGCGCTGCGTGGACAACGCCACCGAGGATTCGGGGCTGACGCCGGCATCGCGCATCCAGTGTTCGAGCCATGCCAGCGGAGGCGACGCTCCTTCAGTCTGTCGCAGCAGCTGCAGGAATCGCGAGACGAAGTGCGGCGTCAGTGCATGATCGGCGTCGGCGAACTCACGCAATGCCTCGCGCAGCGCGGTGCCGCCACGCGAACTGGCGGCCAGAATCCGGTCCGACCACAGGTGTGCCAGATCAATTTCATCCAGCCGCTGCATCGTGCGGAGCGTCATCCGACGGACGCTCTCGATCAGGCCGAGTCGCAGCATGGCCGGCATCGCCCACAACTCGCCGACGGACAGCGGTGTGACGCTCTGGAACGACTCGACATACAGATCGACGTTGTCGAGATCAACCCGCGCTTCGGTGTGGGAGATGAGTGAGATCGCCATCTCATACACGCGCGGATATCCGGTCATCGGGCCGCTCGCGAGCTCCGGCAGTTCGCGGTAATAGCCGCCAGGCAGACTGGCCCGCACTTCCTGCAGGTGCTCCTGCACGACGTGATAGTTGTCGAGCAGCCATTCGGCAGCCGGACCGGCATCCACGCCAGCCGCAGCGGCGGCCAGCAATCGATCCTGCGCGTCGGTGAGAATACGCCGCGTCGCCGCCAGTCGCGCCAGCAATCGTGCCGGCCGCAGCGGCGCTCGTGACGTCTCCAGTCGCTGATCGCGCGCCACCACGCGCGCACGCGCCGCAAGGTGATCCGCGCCAAGCAGTTCACCACCGATCGGGCCCGTCAGAAGCTCGTCGGCCGCTTCCGCGCGCGCTCGTTCTGACCGGGTGCTCACCTGCACCCTCGAACCCGTGAGTTCAGTTCAGTTCGCGGTGTGCCACGAACTGTCTTTCCGTGCTCGTCCATCGCGCCTTCAGATCGGTTTGCGACCCTGAACCACCCGCACCAGCATGACGATGATGGCACCCACGAGCAGAATGTGGATCAGGCCACCCATCGTGTACGCCGTGACGACACCAAGCAGCCAGAGCACGACCAGAACTATCGCGACAGTCATGAGCATCAGTTTTCCCGGAAAGAATTGGGCAGACCCGCCGGCTGAGCCGCACGTTGCTGCTCTGCGCTGAATACCTGCTTCTGCGCTGACCCCGGTTATATACCCAGCGGGGCACACCACACCGAACTCCACCATGCAATCGCGCCACATCGTCGCACGACTGAGTTGTGCCGCGTTCTTTGCAGGCGCTCCCTTCATACACCTGAACGCGCAGACAGGGTCGGCGGCCGCTGCGGCATTGCGTCACGGCATCCGTCTGGACGATGTCGAGTCAGCCGCCGTCGAGCGCGGCGAGGTGATCGTGCGGGTGCTGCCCACGCAGGATCAGCGCGACGTGGCCGTGTTCGGGGTGGTGCGACTTGCGGTGACGCGTGATGCATATCTGCGCCGGGTGCAGGATTTCCGGAACTGGCTGCATACGCCGACGCGCACCGGTTTCGGACTGTTCTCCGATCCGGCGGTTGCGGCTGACGTTGAAAACGTGGTCGTGTCACGCGACGACGCGAAAGATCTGCGCAACTGCCGTGCCGGTGACTGCACCACGAAACTGCCCGCGACGGAGATGCTGCGCGTGCAGAGCGAAGTGGACTTTTCGTCGCGCGACGTGCAGTCGCGTGTCACCGCGATCGCGCGCCTGCGCATGCTGCAGTACGTCGACGAGTATCGCGAGCACGGCAATGCCTCGATGCCGGTGTACGACGATCGCCCGAGTGTGCGCGCGAGCGACGCCTTCGCTGCAGTGCTCGCGCAATCGGCGTACCTGAACCAGGCCGCGCCGGCCGTCTCGGCGTATTTCAGGACATTCCCGCGTGGCCGGCCGGCCGGTATCTCCGATGTGCTCTACTGGTCAGAAGACGCCGTGGCGCGGTTGCGACCGATTCTCAGCATTTCGCACGCGGTGGTCTATACGCCGCCGGAAGTCGCCGGTACAACGGTGGTGGCGTCGAAGCAGATTTATGCCAACCACTACTTCGAGGCAGCGTTGGAAGTGATGAGCGTCAGCGACCGCGACGTGAGTGGCGAGCCGGCGGCCACCTATGTCGTCATCGAGCGGCGCTTCCGTTTCGACAATCTGCCGAAAGGCGGCATCCTCAACATTCGCGGCCGCGCCGTGAACGGTCTGCGCGATCAGATGCGAGACGACATGCAGCGCGAGAAGAGCGCAGCTGAACGACTTGGCACGCGGTAGGCGCGCAGACTTACTGCGGCTTTTTGAGCGTATCGGCAAGTGCCGCGCGCATCGCCAGCGCGTTGGCCTGCTGGCCGAGCGAATCGTACACCGTCGCCAGGTCGCTGCGGGCGTTCTTCACCCAACTCGTGGAGGGACTTGTCTGCGCGAGCAGAATGCCGAGTCCGGCCGAACTCTCACGTTCCGCATCTGCAAATCGCCGCTGACGCAACAATGAACGACCAAGCTTGATGCGCGCAATGCCAATGTCGAGGTGCTTGTCGGGCAGCGTCTGGCCGAAGACTACGAGCGCATCGCGATAATAGCGTTCGGCATTCGTGTTGTCGCCGCGCGCCATGAAAACGCTGCCGCGATTCGCCAGCGCCGTGCCGAGCAGGTTATGCGGTCCCTTGTAGACGGCGCGGTAAATGTCGGCGTTGCGCGCGAAGTACGCATCGGCATCGTCATACCGTTTTGCGCGCAGTGCCATGATACCCAGTTCATTCACCGTCGATGCCGCCTGCGGACTGACCTTTCCGAACACGCGTTCACGGATCGCCAGCGCCCGCTGCGCCAGTGGGAACGCCTCGTCGAAGTTCTGCTCCGCCACCAGCGCGCGACTCAACATGGTCAGAGCGGCCGCCGTGCGCGGGTCCTGGTCGCCGTACACGCGCTGAATGATCGCAAGCCCGTCACGGTCGTAACGCTCGGCGTCCTTCCACTCGCCGCGCTGGAATCGCACGGCGCCGATGTTGATCAGCGCATCGGCCACCAGCGGATGCCGTTCGCCGTACAGCTTTCGCGCCACCGTCAGGCTGCGCGCGAACATCGAATCGGCGTTAGCGTAGTCGCCGGCGTAGAAAAAGTCGTTGCCGAGCTGCGTTGCGGCGGCAGCTACATCGGCCGACACCGGCGTGATGGCAGTGTGAAGCGCGAGCGCCTCTCGCATCACCGTGATCGCGTCGGAGTACGCGGCCCGTGTTTCGAGCACCTTGCCCAGTGCTGACATCGCGACCGCGATATCCCGGTGACCGGCGGGCCGAACGCGGCGGCTGAGTGCGAGCCCTTCGCGCACCAGCTGTTCCGCCTCAGGCAGCCGCGTTTGATCGGAGCGGAGTAATCCCAGAGCCACCAGCGAGCGCGCCACATCCGGAAGATCGGCAGCGATTGCGCGGCGCGCCGTGAGTGACAGCTGGAGCAGTGAATCGGCGCGATCGAGTCGCCCCAGTCGCTGCATGATGCTGCCGAGTGTCTGGTACAACTCGGCCTGCACCACGGGCTCCGATCCGAGCGTCGCGGCGTCGACCACGCCGCGTTCGACCAGCGTTACCGCCCGCAGCGAATCGGCCGGCTCGCTCGATTCGCTGCCGCCTTCGAAGAGGCCGAGTGTGAACTGCTGAATGCGTTGCGCCCGTCCCGCCTCGGTCAGGGCGGCATCGCGCGCAGCGCGAATACGCACCGCGTACAGCGTCGACAGCGCGACGATCAGCGCGGCCGCTGCGCCACCCGCGATCAGCGGTGTTCGATGCCGGCGCATGAATTTTCCCAGCCGGTATCCGGCTGAATCAGCGCGTGCTTCGAGCGGCTCGTGTGCCAGAAAGTGATCGATATCACGAATCAGTGCGTCCACCGTGCGATAGCGTCGCGCTGGTTCGCGATGCATCGCGGTCAGACAGAGAACGTCGAGGTCGGCCCACACCGCGCGATTCGCTTCCGCCTTCAGCGCATCCGTGCGAGCTAACGTCGATGGCCGCGACGGTTCTGTGGTCAGGATCGTGCTTTCAGTTTCGCCCGGTGTGCGACCACTCACATCGAACGGCAGGCGACCGGCGAGCAGCTCGTACAGAACGACGCCGAGTGCATACACATCGGTGTGCAGGCCGGTCGGTTCGCCGCGGATCTGTTCGGGAGCGGCGTACGCGGGCGTCATCATCTGCAGACCGGTGCGAGTGGCGGCGTCCGCACCGCCGTCCTGCACCAGCTGCTTGGCAATGCCAAAGTCCACCAGTTTCACGCGACCGTTGGCCGTAACAAGAATGTTCGACGGCTTGAGGTCGCGATGCACGATCAGATGCCCGTGCGCGTGCTGCACCGCTTCACAGATTTCGCGAAATACGGCCAGACGAGCTTCGAGTGTCAGTGCGTTGGCGCGGGTATAGGACGTCAGCGGAACGCCATCGACATACTCCATCGCGATCCACGGCGTGCCGTCCGGCAGAGCGCCGGCGTCGTACAGGTGCGCGATGCCTGGGTGATTCAATTGCGCGAGTGTGCGCTGCTCGCTGGTGAATCGATCGCGTCGCGCGGGCGAAAGCCAGGCATGATTGAGCAGCTTCACCGCGGCGGTGCTTCCGAGATCGGTTCGCTCGGCGCGATAGACAACCGCCGTGCCGCCCTCGCCGATCAGGCGCACCAGGTGATACGGTCCGAAGTCGCCGGATGGCATCGCCGCTTCGCGCGCCTCATCGAGCAATCGAGTCGCAACATCGGCCAGCCCGCGATCGAGCAGCGAGTCGCGGCGTACATCCTCATCGAGCATCGTCATCACCTGCGCAACGAACGCCGCGTCGCCGTCCGACGAGCCTTCGACGAAGGTGCGTCGCTGCGACGCCGACAATTCGCGTGCATCGTGAAATGCCTTCTGCACACGTTGCCAGCGGCGGGCGTCGGGTGGGGTGGGATCGACTGCCATGCGTGAGCGCGTTGGGCGGCGATGACATCAGTGGGAGTTGCGCAACTCAGCCGCCAGCCACGCCCGCGCCGACCGCCAGTCACGCAACACAGTGGCTTCCGACACCTCCAGCAGCGCCGCTGTTTCGGCCACATCGAGTCCACCAAAGAAGCGGCATTCGACCATCTGCGCCTGTCGTGGACTGAGCTTCGCCAGCGCATCGAGCGCCGCGTCGAGCGCCAGCACGTCGTCGCCGACACTGGCCATCGCCACGCTCTCATCCAGCGTGATGGCGATCGCATCAACACCGCCACGCTTGTCGGCCGTACGCTTGCGCGCAATATCCACCAGCACCTGTCGCATGGCGCGCGCAGCGATGCGCCTGAAATGCAGTGGAGAGGTATGCGCCACCGCCGGCGCTGCGGCGAGTCGCAGCCACGCTTCGTTGACCAGCGTTGTCGGCGAGATCGTCGCACCGGGGTCGTTGCGGCGAACCGATTGAGCGAGCCGGCGCAGCTCTTCGTACGCGGCACTGAAGACGCGATCGAGGGCCGCGCGGTCCGGCGATGGCGCGTCGGCGTCGGGATGTCGTGCGGGCAGGGGACGGTCGTCCTGCGAGCCCATGACGGTTTGCTCCGCTGCGCCGCGTACTGTGGGATGAGCGCGTTTCCGACCAAGGTCAGCGCTCGCGGTGCGCCTTCCCGCCGAACGCTACCACAGCTCATGCCGGCCGGGCAACCACGTCCGGCTCATCGCTGCTTTGGGTCATCTGGTGAGGTGGCCGCGGCGGGGGCCGCAACTGTCACGCCGCGACCGTGGCTGATGCGAGCGGAGGCTCGCTCGCGTACATCGACACCGGTTGCGCCTCACCGGGCATCGTTATCAGTCGGTCGAACGCGAAGCCGAGTCGATCGAGGAGTGCCAGCGATCGCGCGTTGTCCGCCTGGGCAATCGCGAGCACGCGTGTCAGTCCAAGCGAGTCGCGCCCGTACTGAAGCGTGGCGGCGGCCGACTCGAACGCGAAGCCTTTTCCCTCGAAACGCGGCAAAAACGCAAAGCCCATATCGACAGCAGGCAGGGAATCGCGACGCACGAAGCCGCAGATGCCCATGGATTCGCCTGACTCGCGCGATGCCACGACGTAGAGTCCGTAGCCGTGGTCGCGATAGCTCTGCTGATAGCGGCGGTCGATGAACTGGCCGGCATCGTCGGTTGTTCGCACCTGTCGGTCGCCGATGAAGCGCAGAAACGATGGTTCGTTCAGCAGCTCGCGAATAAAGTCTGCGTCAGCAGCAGTCATCAGGCGAATGACGGTTCTCGGTGTCTCGATGAGCGGCATGGGGATGCGCTGGCTGAAAGTGCTTTTCGTCGGCGAGGACACGGTAAGCTGGCATCGCGGCGACCTCGCTGGGTACGCTGGTGCGATGGACTGGATCGAGCGCGGCCATAGCGAGGGCCTTGACGCGCGGCACTGGTTCGCACTACTCTCATCGCACAATCGTTCGCCCGTGGTCATTTGCCGCCTCTTGCCGCCACGCAAAATAAAGAGCTAAACCGCGAGCGCCCGGCGGCCTCCAGCTTGCCGGGCCTTGTTGTATGCGGATCTGTCGTGCCAGGCGCACGACGCATCTGCATGCGAATCGCTGACCGGGCGGCAGCACTCAGTCGCCGTGGAGGCGAACATGACCACCAATGCTGCCGGCAACACCCCCGCACCACTCGGTATCGGCACTCGTTCAGTGCACACCGGGCAGGAGCACGCGGATCCCACGACGCATGCGCGCGCGGTTCCGATCTACGCCACCACCTCGTACGTGTTCGATGATCCGAACCACGCTGCCGATCTGTTCGGGCTACGCGCGTTCGGCAACATCTACACGCGCATCATGAATCCCACCACCGATGTGTTCGAGCGGCGCATTGCATCGCTTGAAGGTGGTGTGGCCGCCGTCGCAACCGCCAGCGGACAGGCGGCGCAGACACTGGCGCTGCTCAACCTGGCGCAGGCGGGCGACGAGATTGTGGCCTCGACGTCGCTGTACGGCGGCACCTACGCGCTGCTCGCACACACGCTGCCACGACTCGGTATCCACACGAAGTTCGTCGATCTCGCGCACGGACCCGCCGCCTTCGCGAATGCAATCAACGAGAAGACGCGCGCCATCTACGTGGAGACGATCGGCAATCCAAAGCTCGATGTGCCCGATTTCGAGGCGCTGGCGGCCGTCGCGCACGCGGCCGGCATTCCGCTGGTGGTGGACAACACCTTCGGTACACCGATTCTCTGCCGCCCGATTGAACATGGCGCCGACATCGTGCTGCACTCGGCGACGAAGTGGATCGGCGGTCACGGCACCGCGATCGGTGGCGTGGTTGTAGACGGTGGCCGCTTCGACTGGAAGAATTCACCGCGTTTCACGGCGCTGTATGACACGCCGGAAGGCGCGTATCACGGACTCGTGTTTGCGGATGCGTTCAGCGCCGTTGATCTTGGCAACGGGCCGGTGAATGCGCCGTTTGCGCTGCGACTGCGGGTGCTGTTGCTGCGCGACATTGGTGCCGCGCTCTCGCCATTCAATGCGTTCCTGCTGCTGCAGGGTTTGGAGACGCTGCATCTGCGAATCGAACGCCACGTCGCCAACGCGCTCACAGTAGCCGAATTCCTTGAGACGCATCCGTCGGTGTCGTGGGTGCAGTATCCAGGCCTCAAGTCGCATTTTTCGCATGATTTGGCAACGAAGTATCTCACCGGCGGCTACGGCGGCGTGCTGACTTTCGGCGTGAACGCGGGCGATGAGGCCACGGTGGACGAGCAGGAGAACGCCGCGCGCAAGGTGATCAAGGAACTGAAGCTGTTCTCGCTGCTGGCGAATGTCGGCGATGCGAAGAGCCTCGTGATCCATCCCTGGTCCACGACGCACGAACAGCTGTCGGAAGGCGAGCGTCTGGCGTGTGGCGTCACACCGGATCTGATTCGCTTGTCCGTTGGCATTGAAGACGTAAAGGATCTGGTGGTCGATCTGGACCACGCACTGAAAATCGCGGCGCCCGCAGCGGAGTTGGTTGGATG
>JANMWU010000157.1:0-5561 GCA_031380785.1 Gemmatimonadaceae bacterium | reverse complement strand
GGGGCGGTGGGAGTGGTGCGTCCTCCCGTACGGTGTGCGACATGCGCCACTCCAGGGCTGCAAAGGATGGTGTAGCGTTCGCCCGCCTGCCCCGACGGCCGTGTCCTCCCATCGTGAACGCACTCCCATGACTTCTGGTCGCCCGCTCACCGGCGTTCTGCGCCTGCTCACTCCAGCGTTGCTACTCGCCGCGCCACTGGCGAGTGCCACAGCACAGGGACCGATCCCAACCCCGAGCGACGTGCTCGGCATTCCGGTTGGAGCGGACCGCACTCTCGCGGACTGGCCGCAGATTCTTCGCTACTTCGCCACACTGGCCCAGCGTTCGCCCAGCGTCAAGCTGGACACCATCGGCACCACGACGCAAGGCAAGCCGATGATCGTGGCAGCGATCTCCACGCCGGAAAATATTCGCCGGCTTGACGCCATCCTCGCGGTGCAGAAGCGGCTCGCTGATCCGCGAACGCTGAGCGCGGCGGCCGAGGACTCGCTGGTGGCGACGCAACCCACGGTGGTGTGGATCAACTGCAACCTGCACAGCAGCGAGATCGGCTCGAGTCAGATGGCGATGGAGCTCGCGTACTCACTGGCGACGACCGACTCGCTGCAACTGTCAATGAAGAATGCCGTGATCCTGCTCGTGCCGTCGGCCAACCCCGACGGCATGCAGATGATCGTCGACTGGTACAAGAAAGGACTGGGCACACCGTTCGAAGGCGGGCCGATGCCGTGGCTCTATCACGAGTACGTCGGACACGACAACAATCGTGACTGGTACATGGTGACGCAGAAGGAAAGCCGCAACATCAGCGCGGCGCTCTACCACAAGTATTTCCCGCAGGTGTTCTACGACGTGCACCAGCAGGGCAGCAACGGCATGCGACTGACCGTCCCACCGCACATCGATCCGATCAACCAGAATGTCGACGTGCGGATCGTGCGTGGCATCAACCTGGTTGGCGAGCGGATGTCGTGGGCACTGCAGCAGGCGGGGAAGACCGGCGTTGGTGATGGTATCACATACGACCTGTGGTGGAACGGCGGTGCGCGTTCCACACCAACGCGCCACAACATGATCGGGTTGCTGACAGAAGCGGCGAGCGCCAAAATCGCGACGCCGATCACGATGCGCGCCGACGAAGTTGTCGCGAACGCCCGCGGTCTCAGGAACGAGCCGCGCGTGAACTATCCAAGCCCGTGGAAAGGCGGCACCTGGCGCCTGCGCGACATCATGGATTATGAACTGATCGCTGCACAGTCACTGGTGCGCATGGCATCCGAGATGCGGGGCGACATCGTGCGATCGATGGTACAGGTGGCGCGGACCCAGATCACGAACGGCAAGGGCCAGCAATACGTGATCGAGTCGAAGCAGCACGACCCTGCCGCAGCGTACGCGCTGGTACAGGTGCTGCGACGCGGTGCGGTGGAAGTACAGGGCGACGACGATGCGGTCCGCGCCACCGGTGGTGCGTGGACAGTGCCGCTCGATCAGCCGTACGCGGCGCATGTGCGCGATCTGTTCGAGGAACAGAAGTGGCCGCCGAGCGCCGGTGATCGGCCGTACGATGTCGCGGGCTGGACACTTCCCTACCAGATGGGAGTGACAGTGCGAATGGAAACGACGGAGCAACACACCACAGCGGCCACCGGCGCGGCCGCAAAGTGCGGGCTGCCGGGTGGCGGCAAGGTAACGCTCGATCTGCGCGATTCGCGCGCATTTCCCGCCACCTTCGCGGCGCTGAAGCAAGGTGTGCGTGTGGACATGAGTCGCGCGGTTACCGGCGCAAGCGTGACGATGCCGTCGTCGTTTGCGAAGGGGTTCACGCCGGACGGTGGCTGGTGTGGCGCTGCGACGTTGTCGTCCGGCAGCGGCGAGCGCACGCGGCTGACGAAGTCGGCGCGGGTTGCGCTGTACAAGCCGTGGACCGCCAGCATGGACGAAGGGTGGACGCGCTGGCTGTTCGACCAGCAGGGCGTGCCATATACAAACGCGACCGACAGTCTCATCAAAGCCGGTAATCTGCGCGCGTCGTTCGACGTTTTGATCATCCCTGACATGTCGCTGCGCGAAGCGAAGGATGGATTGGGCAAAAGCGCGGCGCCGACGGAATACGCCGGCGGCCTGGGTGCCGAAGGGGTGAAGGCGATCGGTGATTTCGTGGCCGCCGGCGGCGTGTTGATGACATTCGATCGCGGCAGTGAGCTGGCAGTGGAAGCGGTGCCGGGTATGCCGGTGCGTCGCATCTCGCCACAGTCACGTGCACCGGCGCGTGACGGTCGCTCGCGTGACGATTCAACCGCTGCCGGAGCGGGCGCGAACGTGGTTGCGCCAGGCTCGATCCTGCGCACGATCTCAGTGCCGGGTCAGCGGCTGACGATGGGCATGCCGGACACGGTGCCGGTGTACTTCACGAATTCCACGGCCTTCGAAGTGGCGCAGGATGCGCGGGTTGAAGTGCCGCTGCGCTATCCGGCCGATGTGTCGTCGATTCTGATGAGCGGTTACCTCGCCGGCGGCGAAGCGATCGCCGGCAAAGCGGCTGCGGTGGACATCCCCGTTGGCGCGGGTCGCGTGGTGATGTTCGGCTTCCGGCCGCAGTATCGCGGGCAGAGCTGGGGAACGTTCAAGCTGGTGTACAACGCCATCCTGACGTCGGGTGAGCGTTCGAAGGCGGTGCCGAACGTCATTCCGTAGCCGGCCGGCGTGCGCTGATGCTGATTTTTGCGCCACTGGACAGTTATCGGCGTCCGTCCTATGATAACGAACGATCTGGCAGCAAACGGCGCGAGTGTTCCAAGCCGATAGCACGGTCTGCGGAGTTCCGCAGTACCGACTGTCACTCTGGGGTTACCCCAGGGATTGATGTGAATGTGTGATTTCGTCGCGCGAGCATGACTGCGCCACGGCGCAGACTCGCTCTCGCAGAGTAAGACTCGTTGGAACACTCCGTCGTCGCTCTACTGTCATGACAAAATCGCTTGGTGCGCGCGTGGCGGCCATCGCGCGCGCGTTCGCCATGGGATCGCTCGACGTTGCGTCGCTGGTGGAGCGCGGCTCGCGGGCCGCCGGAGAGCCGGCGCGAAAGATTCTGCCGCTCGCCAGAACAGTGGCGGCGCAATTCGACCGGAAGACGCGACCCCGCGTGCGCGACATCATCGCGCTGCTCAGTCGGGATCGGCTCTGGCTCACCCGCCAACTCGCTGCCGCGCCGACGTCCACACGTCGTACCGACGTCGAGTGGCTGAGCGAAACAGTTACGATGTTCCCCGTCGCGGCGGCCAGACTTTGGTCGTTGCCTTCCATTACCACATCGTCGGCACTGGCAGACTGGCTGCACATCGAGACCGAGGAGCTGGCCTGGTTTGCCAATTGTGCGCAACTCGGCCAGCCGGAATTCACTGCCGCGCGACACCACTACCACTATCAACTGCGCCCGAAGCCGCACGGCGGCGTTCGCCTGCTTGAAGCGCCGCAGACGCGACTGAAAGCGCTGCAGCGGCGAATTCTGTCAGAGATGCTGAACCGCGTTCTGCCGTATTACAGCGCTGCACACGGCTTTGTGAAGGGCCGATCGGTGCAAACGTTTGCGGCGCAGCATGTGGCCCGCACTGTCCTGCTGCGGATCGATCTCGCGGACTTCTTTCCCTGCGTCAGCGGCGTGCGCGTTCAGGCGCTCTTTCGCACGCTCGGATATCCGGAAGCAGTGGCGGACGCGTTGGGCGGAATCTGCACCAACAGCACGCCAGCAGGGCTATTTACCTCGAGCCGCTGGCCAACGATTCACGCGGCCGACTTGCGCGACGCGCACCGCGTGTACGCGCGTCCGCACCTGCCACAAGGCGCCCCGACGTCTCCGGCACTGGCTAACCTCTGCGCGTACCGACTCGACTGCCGGCTCACCGGCCTCGCTGATTGGGCGGGGGCCGTGTACTCGCGATACGCCGACGATCTGGCCTTCTCCGGCGGTGCCGATGTGTCGCGTCGGATTGAGACGTACGCCGCACAGATTGGCGCCATTGCATACGAAGAAGGGTGGCGTGTGCAACACCACAAGACGCGTATCATGCGTCAGGGCGTGCAGCAGCGTTTGACGGGCCTGGTCGTGAACGCGCGAGTCAACTGCCCGCGTGGCGATATAGACACATTGCGGGCAATTCTGACAAACTGCGCGCGCCATGGCCCTGCCAGTCAGAATCGCGACAACCGGCCGAACTTCATGGCGCACCTGAGCGGGAAAATCGCATGGGTGCGCTCAGTGAATGCGGCGACGGCGCAACGATTACAGAGGATTTTCGATCAGATCGACTGGCCGACGTGAGCGGAGGTGGGATCAGCGCTTGCGTTCCGTCGGATCGATCGCGGCTTCCAGCACGCGCAGCATGTTGCCGCCGAGGATTTTCCTGATATCGCCGTCGGAGTAGCCGCGGTCGATCAGCGCCTGCGCGATGCGGGGAAGCATGGTGACGTCCTCCATGCCTGTCGGAAGCGCCGTCACGCCATCGAAATCCGAGCCGATGCCGACGTGATCCACACCGGCGACTTTCGCGATATGATCGATGTGATCGACCAGCACGCTGAGCGGTGTGTTCGGCAATGAATCGAGCAGTCGCTGGCGCAGGTCGGCGACCCTGATGCGGATCTGATCGTTCGGCGTGCCGGCGTCACGCAGCGTATGATCTTCCTCGCGAATGCGATGTTCGATGTCGGCCATGCGGCGATTGTACGTGCTGTCGATGAACTGACTGAAGAAGTTCACGTTCACCACGCCGCCCGTCTTCGCGACCGCCACCAGCATGCTGTCGGTCAGGTTGCGCCGATGCATGCTCAGGGCGCGTGAGCTGGAATGCGACGCGATGACCGGCCGCGTGCTGGTGCGAATCGCATCCCAGAACGTCGAGTCAGAGGTGTGCGAGATGTCGACCAGAATGCCGATGCGATTCATCTCGTGCACGATCTGCCTGCCGTACGCCGTGAGACCGGAGGTGCGCGTGTTGTTGGTACCGGCCGCCGCACCCGCCCACGAATTCCCGTTGTTCCAGGTCAGCGTCATGTAGCGCACGCCGGCCGCGTGCAGTCGGCGCAACCGCGCAATCGAACCCTGAATCGCGTGGCCGCCTTCAACGCCGACGAACACGGCCACCTTCCCTTCCTTCTTGGCGCGACGCAGATCGGCGCCGCTGGTAGCGAAGATCAGCCGATCGGGATGCCGCTTCACGAAGGCGTGCACCTGGTTGGTCAGCAGCATCGCGCGATCAAACGAACTGTCCGGCTTCATGATCGCGTACGGCGCATCCACGAAGGCGGAGAAAAACTGTCCCGTGATCCCACTCTGAAGCAGCCGCGGATAGTCCGTCGAGCCTTTGCCGGGTCCGAACCCGATTGGATTCCTCACGTCGGCGTCGTAGTGCTCGTCAGCGACCTTGGTCGGCATGTCATTGTGCGTGTCGACCACGATCGCGTCGCGATACACGCGCATGGCATGCGGACTCACGTCGCTGAGCGAGTCGAGCTGATCGGCCACAGGCCGCGATGTCGGTGACGGACGGCGCTGCTGCGC
>JANMWU010000117.1:0-2318 GCA_031380785.1 Gemmatimonadaceae bacterium | reverse complement strand
CACCGGATGTTCAGTCAGCTGCGCGCGAGCCAGGCGATGGCGGCCGTCACGGCGCTCATGCGGCGCCTTGAACGTGACGTGCTCGACGTGGTGCGTCAGTGGGGCGAGTCGATCGAAGAAAAAGACGCGTACACGCAGGGGCATTGCGAGCGCGTCGCCGACCTCGCCTGCGCG
The DNA here is from genome assembly GCA_031380785.1 of Gemmatimonadaceae bacterium. Taxonomy (GTDB): domain Bacteria; phylum Gemmatimonadota; class Gemmatimonadetes; order Gemmatimonadales; family Gemmatimonadaceae; genus JACMLX01. The sequence goes on along the minus strand of JANMWU010000117.1, from coordinate 2,144 downwards.
TTGGCGCGTCGCGCCGGTGTGGAAGAAGAAGTGATCTTCTGGTTCCGCGTCGGCGCACTGCTCCACGATGTCGGCAAGATCGTGATCTCATCGGAGATCCTGAACAAGGCTGAGCAGCTCACGGCTGACGAGTGGGACGTGATGAAGCTGCACCCGGGCGCCGGTGCAGAGATCCTCAAGGAGATTAACTTTCCGTACGATGTGAATGCGATCGTGCGGCACCATCATGAGAACTGGGACGGCACCGGTTATCCGGATGCTCTGGTCGGCGAACGCATTCCATTGTGGGCGCGCATCGTCTGTCTGGCGGACGTCTATGACGCGCTGACGTCCGATCGCAGCTACAAGGCCGCGCTGCCGGCCGACGTTGCGCTCGAAGTGATGCGGCGCGATGTGCGTCGCCAGTTCGATCCCGCTCTGTTCTCACTGTTCGAGGACGTGGCGCGCCAGTCGGAGCCACGCACGATTGAAACCAGTGCGCGGCAACGGCGGCAGTCGCAGACAGCGGACCCCGTCACGGCGCTCGATGATCTCACCGGACTGCAGCTGCGCAAGGGATTTTTGGCGCAGGCAGGCAAATTGCTGGCCGACGCCACGGAAAAAGGCCAGCCAGTCACGCTCGCTGTTATCGATGTCGATCACTTCAAGTCGGTCAACGACACCTTCGGCCATCTGCAGGGCGACGACGTCCTGCGATCGGTGGCTGGACAGCTCCGTGATTCGGTGCGGCGGAATGATATCGTCGGCCGGTATGCGGGCGACGAATTCGTGCTGCTGTTTCCCGATACCACACAAGCCAAGGCGCGCGAACTTGCGTCGCGCCTCTGCGAGGTGGTCGCCGCCAACCGGCTCACGATTCGCGAGCGTCGCGAAGGCACAATTGCTGTCACACTCTCGATCGGTATCGCGACCGTCGACGATCGATCGAGTGATCTCGAGTCGATGTTCGCGTCGGCCGACCGCGCGCTCTATGTCGCGAAGCGACGCGGCCGCAATCAGGTCGCCAGCGCCGACGAAGCAACCACCGATTCGCAGACCGACGCGCTCCGCTTCGATCGTTTCGTGGGCCGCGTGCGCGAGCTGCGCGGCCTGCTGGCACAACTCGAGCATGCCTGCGCCGGCCGTCCGCGCCTGGTCGCGATCGTCGGCGAGGCCGGTATCGGCAAGACCTCGCTGGTTCGGCAACTGCAGCCCGAAGTACGGCTGCGCGGCGGTGCAATGGTGTTCGGGCGTTGCGTCGCCAGCGATGTGAAACCGCCGTACGGAGCGTGGGCGGAGATCGTGACGGCCATCCACGAACAGGGCATCGTACCGCAGGGCGAGTGGAACGAACTCTCGCGTCTCGTGCCCGCGCTGGCGTCGACCTCGGCTCCGCCAGCGGCCGCTGGCAGCAAGTACGCGCTGCTGTCGGAACTTGCCGAGTATCTGCGGCAGGCGAGCACGCAGAATCCGCTCACCGTGGTGCTCGACGACGTGCAGTGGGCCGACAGTTCGACCTGGGATGCCACGGAGTACGTGCGGCACAACCTCAGCGACGAACGGCTGCTGATCTGCATGACGATGCGGGCGGAAGATGTCGGCATCATCGCCGAACGCCGACGTCATCTCTCGCGCGATGAGCGATTCAGCGATCTGTATCTCAATCGATTCTCGCCCGAAGAGTTGGCCACCTGGCTCGAGACCATTCTCCATCAGGGTGAGATCGGTCGCGAATTTCTCCGCTTCATTCACAAGTACACGGAAGGCAATCCGCTGCTTGTGGTGCATGTGCTGCGTGCACTGCAGGAGAATGGCGGCATTTGGTACGCCGGCCGACGGTGGCAATGGAAGGACAATCCCGAGCTGGATTTGCCGACCGCGGTCGCGGACCTGATCGATGCACGCATCGACCGGCTGTCAGAACCGGCGCGCGAACATCTCACGATGGCTGCCGTTGTCGGGCGCACCTTCGACATTGACATGGTGCTGAGCGCCGGTGCGATGTCCGAGGACGCCTTGCTCGATGCGATCGACGAGGGAGTCGCCGCCCACGTGCTGGAATCGACTGGCGACCGCAGCTCCGACCGCTACTCGTTCTCGCACGGTCTGATTGCGGATGCCATCCGGCGTCGTGTCAATCGCCGCCGACTGGCGCGCATGCACGG
>JANMWU010000077.1:0-2692 GCA_031380785.1 Gemmatimonadaceae bacterium | reverse complement strand
GAAGCGGTGTCGTCGGAGTGGCCTGTGACAGCATTTCGGCATATTGAATCGCCGGATCCGGAATGGCGTGCACGCTGGTCGCGTTGCGCGCACTCTGCGTTGGCGACTCAAGCAATGTGAGCCCATAACGCACCGCGGTTTCCAGCGCCGAAGTCACCACTGGCGCCGTTTGCGTCGGCGTCGGTTGCCCGGCGATGGCGGGCATCGACGACGGTGTGAGCCGTTCGATGGCACGTTGCATCACCGGCGTCGAGGAACGCGTGGCCGCACCACTGAGCCGAATGAGAGTGGCCAGCCACTGTTCAGCAGGAAATGACGGCGCCATCGTCAGAATTCGCTCCAGTATCGCGCCCGCCGAGTCGGCGCCGCCGGTGTGACTCTCGAGCGCGGCATGTTGCAGCCACAGCAGCGGTTCATTGGGATGCAGCGCCAGCGCGTGATCGTTGGCTATCCTGGCTGCGTCAAAATACCCGCGATACGATGTGTGCACTCCAAGCAGATACAGCAGCGCCGCCGAGCGCGGCAGACGCTCGAATGCATCGCGCATCACCTGTTCAGCGTCGGTCATGCGCCCAAGCAACTGCAACGCAGCGGTGCGCAGATACCATGGAGAGTCGGCGGCCAGCTGATTCGACCAGATCGCGTCGAGTTCACTCAGCACCAGCTCCGGTCGCCCGTTCTGAATCGCCCGCGTTGCCGCCTCGAGTGCCAGTGCGAGTTGCGTCGTCTCCGGCAGCAAATTCTGTCCGTCGAGGCGACCGCCAAGCAAAATTGGTGCGTCATCGCGGAGCGGCGTGCCGGTTGGTGCACCCGGCGCGCCGCGTGGCTGCAACGGCTCCTCGCCACCGATCGGAGGAACGCCGGTGCTGACCGGCGCCGTCAGCACTGGCACGCGAAACGGCGGGATGGTACTGCCGCTGCCGCTCAGCGGCGAGATCGTCATTCGGGCAGCGGCGCGGTTCGTGAGCGATCCATCATGGAAAGGATCGGCTGTTTACCGGCGCAGGTTTACACGATCAGGACGACCACCACTTACCAGCGGCGAACATGGCCTCGCCAGTCCCTGAATTCCGGCTCCATACCGGGGCCTGTAGCGTCGAGCACCGCCAAAAGCCCCTGCGCCACGTCGTCAACCTCGGCGTGAAAACCGGGGCCCGCCATGTCAAGCTTGTAGCGACCGGCGTTACCGACCACCGTCGCGATGCCGGCGCGGGTCAGATCCACCGCGGCTCCTCTCGCGAGCATGAGCTGCGCGGCGTACGCCACGCCGATCGCGTAGCCACCGCCCCGGATTTTCTCGTCGATCGACCCGAGCCAGCTGGCCTGAATGAGGACGCGCGCCGGACGCAGCTGCGCGACGAGCTGAATCGCCGACAGCGTCGGCGTCATGACGCTGCGAACGTCGGAGACGACGGCCTCGATGGCGAGCGCGCGAATGTCTGCCGTCGCATCGTCTGCTTCGTCGGTCTGCGCCGGAGGAATCGGTAACTCGGTGATGATCGCGCGCGCGATTGGCGGCAATGTCGGTGCCTTGCCGGCCGACCAGCAGATGGTGGTGAGCAGCGCCGGATACTCATCGCGCAGATCGTGAAGCGCAGGCGGAATGCGATGCGGCGCCTGCACGGCAGCAATTACCGGGTTGCCTGATGTGAGAACCTGTCGCGCGAACGCGATGCCAAGTGGCCCATTCGCGCCGAGTATGAGCGTGGTCACGACGCAGTCTCGCGAACGGCGATGTGCAGTGCGGTTCCGCCGAGCAGCATGCGGCGCGTCTGGACAACGCGAAATCCGTGGCGCCGGAGGGTGGCCGTGAATTGATCAGCGGTGACGAATGCCGCAATCGATCGCGCGATGTATCCGTAGATGGCTGGCGTGCGATGCCACCACCAGCCAACCAGATTGCCCGAGACACGCAGATACCAGAGGAAGAGTGCGCGCCAGATGGTGTTGGTTGGCAGAAAGAAATCGAGCGAGCCGAGCGTGCCGCCGGGCCTGATCACGCGGGCACATTCACGCACTGCGGCATCCAGATCGGGGACGTTGCGGAATCCGTAGCCCGCCGTGAGCACGTCGATACTCGCGTCGTCGGCCGGAAGTGACGCGAAATCGCCGAGGTGAAACGTGACGCGGGTGTTGTGCTGCGCGTTCGCACGATCGGTCGCGATGGCGAGCATTTCGGACGATGGATCGACACCGGTGACGTGGAGCGACGGCACATGCGACGCCAGCGCAAATCCAAGATCTCCTGTACCGCAGGCCACATCGAGACCGCGCATGGCGTCAGCGCAACGGCTGGTCAGGGCCGCGATCAGTTCCTCCTTCCACACCGCGTCCATGCCGAACGAGAAGAGGCGCGTGAAGGCGTCGTAGCGCGGCGCGATCACATCGAACATTGGTGTGACGACGCCTTGTTTACGGCTGACGTCGGCCATCGCATCGTCGAGATCCTGCGCACGAAAGCGGGCCAGCGGGTCGTTCGACTGATCAGTCACCATGCGGCGATGCTACCCGGAAGCTGCGGCATCGGCAACGGTGTGCGCTGCGGACGTCAGAATCCGATCGAGAGTCGGCGACGCGCCAGAGTGACTGCGGAAAGGAGCGAAGGCGCATGCTGCACCACGCGATCGAGCGCGTGGTCCACGGTGCGATTGCGCAGCGCGGCGTAACCGAGCGCCTCGACCATGATGCGCGT
>JANMWU010000070.1:0-3011 GCA_031380785.1 Gemmatimonadaceae bacterium | reverse complement strand
CATAGCGTTCATGATCATGTCGAGCGTTACCGTCACGTCATCTTTTCGCCACATTGCGGCGACCTTAATCACGACTGCGCGATAGGCTTCGCTCGTAAGTGTATCCCGCTCGCAAAACTGCGGTGCGCCGAGTTTCGATGTGACGTCACGAAACCGCGCAAGGAAATCGGCTGCTTTTGCTCCGTTATTCGTGGAGAAACTCACTTCGACACTTTCGACGCGCGCTCGTCGAGTCACGTAGCCGCCGAACGGCCCACCGGCCGAATCCCGACGTACAGCGAGCGAAAATTTCACTGAGTCGCCTCGCTGATAGCGCCCCCAGATGACGTGATCGTAACCGACGGCTAGCCCTTTCAGGCCGGGGACCGAATCATCAATTGTGCCCTGTGAAAGGTCGATTGAAAGTTCAATAGGCAAGAGTCGAAAATTGCGATTCAGCGCTTTGAGTGCGAGTGAGTCGTGGTCTGCGGCACCCTGCGCGTGAGCCTGCAGCGCCAGCATCATGCTGGCGCTGCAGACTGCAAAGATGCGGTACCGAGTAGTCGGCATCATGAATCAGAACTGAAATGGATTCGCACCGCCGCCGCCTTGTGACGGGTCGAACAGATCATTTGGGCGATTCTCAAAGTGGTATCGCGCCACGGAGCCGCAGGAGTCGCCCTCACGCCCAAACTGCGCGCCGATAGCGCCAAGCATCGAGAGCTGCGGCTCGAGATAGCGCAATCTGTAGTCTTGCGTCGCATCTGACGCCCACCCGGCAGTGACGCGCGATGCCCACTCCGCCGCCTGCTGGCCTGTCCAGTTCAGGTTTTCGCGAAAGCCCGTGGCGGTGAGGCAGCCGATTATGAGCGCATCAGCGCGCAGCGTTTCGTCGACGCTCATTCCGCGAAATCGGTTATCATGGGAGAACGCAAACGCTTCAGTCGCGGCACGTCGGTCGACGCGCAGATCCTGCGCTCTGTGGTACGCGTTCGCCAGGGCCTGAAAGATCAGTGCGCGACGCGCTTCTCTGATCAGATTGCCTAGTTCCGGCATCTCGTTGGGAATGAAGTGCTCGGCGAGATACCACGCTGCTTCACGCAGCTGCTTCCGCACCCGGGGCGGGATCGACCGCCACACCTGTTCCGAAATGCTATCCGGCGGAATATCTGATACTTCGAGCGTATCGTCCTCGACTGCCCCCACGACGCTGAACGTGTGGCCGGTACCGAACGAACACTCATCCAGGATTTCCCGGTCGTACACGTACGTTTGCGTGGCGCCGCCATACGACTCAAGCGCGCCGTAGCCGCGATACGGACGCTGAATCGGATTTCCGTACACGATGACCTGCTGCAGACGCTGCGGGACATCACCGAATGATGCGAGCCCGTCCGGCTCGACGGGCGCGGTGCCGCCGGGAATCTTCTCTCGAAACTGTGCATCGTTTACGCCATTGCACCCGGCGCTTAACGCTGAGAGGGGGGCACCGTAGTCCGCGCTGGCGGAGCCCGTGAGCCTCGTGGTGGGATCGTCGCTGCAGGCGATCAGTGTTGTGGCCAGGACCATTGCGGCGGCGACCTGAATGCGGGTGTGTGACATGCTGCCTCCATGACAGGTGAAGTGGTGAGCTGCCACTTTCTGTCATGGGCCGGTAATCTCCGACGCAGAGTCACGCACGCGTCATCTTGCTCGCGCGAGAATCCAGCAAGCCCTCTACAAGCTCCGTCGCGCGGTCCGCAGCCCCCAGCCCCCGTTCAACGAGCGCCCTTGCGCAATCTCCCGCCGCGACGCGGGCCGTCGCATCGCCTTCCTTGAACCACGCCCGCAAAACATCGCTCAACTCGCGGACATCGTGCACGGATTTGCCACCACCCTCGCGCAGCAGCAGCGCCGCATCGCGACTGTTCGCGAACTTCGGCCCGAACAGCACCGGTGCTCCGAACGCCGCCGGCTCGAGTACTGAATGCAATCCCGCGTGGTGAAATCCACCACCGACAAACGCCGCGTCGCCTACAGAGTAGAGATCACCCAGCACACCGACCCTATCCACCAGCACAACATCGGCCTCGGCGTCGTTGATTGCGTCGAACCGCATGCAGCGCAGCGACGACTGCGCTGCCCACGCTTCAATGGGTGCGAGATGAGCCGGAACAGGTTCATGCGGTGCGATTATCAGCCGCAAACGACCGGGCATGGCTGCCGCAAGCTCGCGCCACACCGGCAACAGCACCGCTTCGTCGGCCGGCCAGGTGGAACCGGCGACGAGCGTCAGCCGCGGCGCCTCCCAAAATCGGCGCAGCGCGGGCGCGGTCGTCAACACACTCCGCGCGCGCGACCACACCTGGTCGTACCGCGTGTCGCCAGTGATACGAATTGCAGCATCGCGTACACCGATCTCAGTCAGCCGGCCGGCATCGGCATCGTCGATGGCGCCCACCGCCTGCAACGCGGCGTACGCATCGCGCGAAAGCGCTGCCGCGAGCGCACTCCGGCGGCCAGATGATTCCGCGAGTGTAGCGCTGATCATGCCCAGCGCCACGCCATATTTTGCAGCTTCTGCGACCAACACCGGCCAGACATCCAGTTTGCTGAAGATCAGTGCCGACGGCGCCAGCGCTCCGATCGCCGCCCGCATCTCGACCGTGGCATCAAACGGCAGATAGTCTCGAAAATCAGCGCCGGTGCGCTGCGCAAACGCGGCCGCGCTGGGCGAGTAGTGCGTATACGCGAGTTGCGCGTCAGGCCTGCGCTCGCGCAATCGGGACATCACCGGTGTCGCCTGCAGCCCTTCGCCAACACTCGGCGCGTGGAACCACACCAGCGGTCGTATCCGGTCGCGTGCTGATCGTCCGAACTCGCGATATCGCTCGATGAGACCGCGACGCCCCGCGATCGATTGTGCCAGCTTGCTGTCACCGGGAAATCCGGTCGCGACGCCAAGTCGTGCCAGCGTTCCCGCGCCTGCATACAAGGCGCGCAGCACCGGATTCATCGTGTGCGCGCGACGTGCCCGATATCAGCGACGCGGT
>JANMWU010000050.1:0-35705 GCA_031380785.1 Gemmatimonadaceae bacterium | reverse complement strand
CAGCGTGGTGCCGGCCACGACGTCGACGAGCACCGGCACGATTACGCTCGAGGCCCGCGACTCCACGTTGAGCTACTCGCTTTCCGTAACGAGCATGGGCGGCATCACCCAGGCGCACCTGCACACGGCGGCCGCCGGCGCCAACGGCAACACCATTGTCTGGCTGCTGCCGGTGAACGGCAACAATGCTCAGGCGCCAAGCGTGACACTCGACGGTGTCATCAGCCTTGGTGACATCTCGCCATCCTGGATTCGCAGCACGCCACGCATCGCCACGGACTCGGTCAAAGCGCTCTTGCGCACCGGCAATGTCTACGTCGATGTGCATTCGAGCACATTCGGCGGCGGCGAACTTCGCGGCCAGGTCGCGCGGAAACCGTAACACGCACCGCGCCGCGGCTCACGCAGCGCGGTGACGGGCGACACAAAAAAGACCGCGCCGGCGTTCCGGGAAGTTCCGTAATCCGGCGCGGTTCTTTGTGTCTCGCATCATCAAAAGCGGTCGGTGGCTCGTGCACCGATCACTCAATTCCGGCACGACACGACCCGCTCGCGTAATGAGCCGCGAGCGAATCGCGCGTGTCCCACTACCGGACCTTGACGAGTCCCGCCAGGCCCGGACTTACTGAAGACTCAAACCGGAAATCGCCCACGGTATTGAACTGTCTGTTCACGGTGCCGGTCGCTGTGGCGGGGATATTCGACGGTGCGCCCGGGAACGCGGTGCTGAACGTCACGTCCTGATTCACGCCACTGAAAACGAAGTGCACGGTGCCACCCTGTCGGATGCTGAGCGTTGCCGGAGCGAAGGAGCTGGTGACCTGTACTGTCACTTCGTATCCGGGCAACGTTTCCACGGTGATGCTCATGCTGCCAGACTTGCCCGCAATCGTCGCTTTGAGCGTGGCACTCCCGGTCGACATCGCCTGCACCAGGCCCGTTTCCGAGATCTGTGCCACGGCGCTGTTTGACGAAGACCAGCTTGCATCACCGGCGCCGATTTCGGCGCCGGCGTCATCCAGCGCCGTTGCCGTGAGCTGAATTGACTGCCCCACATACAGTTCAGACGCGGGCACCAGAATGCGGACCGACGCCGGCTTGGGCAGTCCGGTCGGGCCGCCGCTGTCTCCGGCCGCACCGCAGCCATTGATCAACAGCAGCGCACCGAGGGCTGCGATGCGGAAGTGACGCCCGATCATAGCGTCACGCCTCGCACGGTCGGGACATACGACGGGAAGATCACACCGAGGTTGGTGTTGCCGAGTCGACGAGAGACGATTTCGGAAAGGATATCGCGATGGTCGATGGTAACCTTGAGATCCTGACCCGATTCGAGATTCTCACGCGCGAGTGGCACCCAGTTGTTTGTCAGCACGCGGCCGCCCGCAATGCCGGGTCCCATCACGAACATGCACGATCCGCGACCATGATCGGTGCCCTGGCTGCCGTTCTCGCGCACGTTGCGCCCGAACTCCGACAGCACCACGACGGTCACGTTGTAGCTGACACCACCGGTGAGGACGTCGGCGTGGAATGCGGCGAGCGAGGTGGCGAGGTCGGTCATTGTGCGCGCCATGTTGCCGTTTGCGGCGGCAGGTGCCTGAGCCGAGTGCGTGTCCCAGCCGCCGACATCGAGCTGAATTGCTTCGAGGCCGATATCGGCCTTGATGAGTGCCGCCGCTGAACGCATGCCGCGACCGAAACCGGAGTTCGGATACACCGCTCCGCCAGACGGCGCGTAGCCACTGAAGTTGATGGCGTTGAGCAACGACACGGTGTTCAGTGCGTCGAGCGCCGGTGCGCCGATCGACGTATCGACGTCGGTGTAGTCAGCGCGCAGGAACGCCGATCGCTCGGCGCGCGTGGTGCTGCTGCCACCAAGGCCGAAACCTTCGGGACTCGGCACCGGCAACGTTTTCGGTGCACCAACCAGCGTGCGTTGCAGACCCTGCGACAATCCAAGCGCGCGCAACGGCGCGGTGGAACGCATCGGTGTGGAAGTGGCCAGATGGCGGCCGAGCCAGCCCGTGACAAGGTTCGGATCCTGAGCCTTGCCGACTTCAATGAACTTCTGCGCATCGAAGTGCGAGCGCGTGTTGTAGACCAGTCCCGCGCCATGCACGACGAGCAGATTGCCCGCCTGGAAGGCTGGCACCAGAGAGCTCATCGCATTCGAGATTGCGAATTGCCCATTCAGTGCAACGCCGCGATTGGCGGCATTGCTGTCCGGGCGCGGAATCGCAATGCTCGGCCGACCGGTGTAATAGTTCGTGTCGGTGAACGGGTACACCATCGACAACCCGTCAGCGCCACCGCGCATGAAGACTGAGACAATGATGTCGCGCGTCGATGCGCTCTGTGCGAGCACAACTTTCGGCAACCACGCCGGCAGTGAGGTTGCCGCGGCGAGAATGCCTGCGGCAGTGCCTACGAAGCTGCGGCGGGTCAGCGAGTTGTACTCGTCGCACCCAGTGTCGTGCACATGCTTGGACATCAGGAAAACCTCAGAGATCGAGGGCAGCGTCGCCCGTCAATACCACTGGAACTGCGAGGAGGAGAGCGCCAGGCTGACGGCTTCGCGGACGCGCGTCGGATTGGTGGGACTGGGTCGCAAATAGTCGGCCAGCCGTGTCTTGAGTGTGACGGGCGCTTCGCCACCGAACAGTTGCGCAATGATCAGATCCGCGCCCAATTCGGCCGTCGTGCCGACGAGCGGTGTGACGTTGAAGTTGAATGCAGCACCGGTTTGTCCGACCAGAGACGTGGCCGCATTCCAGCGCGCCAGGACGAGGCCAGACCAGAACTCCATCTTGTCCGGATAGCCGTCCGGAGTGTCCCAGGCAAACAACGACTGGCCCATGTTGTCGAGCACACTGCGCACGACGGACGTGCTGGTGACTGTCGGTCCAAGCGCACGCACCGCCGACACCGCCCAGTGGAACGGCCGCTTGTACTTCGGCGGCGCATTCATCAGTGTCTGTTCCGTCAGAATGACGCGAATCATCGAAGGGATATCACCCTTCGTCCGGTTGAATTCCGCTTCCACCGCCGCCACCATCGCATCAGTGGGATCGTACTGCAGCAGGAACTTCGTCAGCTTGGTGGCGATGTAACGCGCTGTCTTCGGATGCAGCGACAGCATCTCGATGACGCTGTCCGCTTCCGATTTTCCGGCCAGGCCGGTGCCTTGCAGCGTCGCCGGAATGGTCTTCCCCAGCACGCTCTTTGGCCCGAAGTCGTGGATCTGCGCATCGTAGGTGAAGATGCCGCGGCCGCTCGCCGTCCAGCCGGTGAGCGTGCGCGCAAGCTCGTTCACATCCTGCTGCGTGTAGCCGCCATCCACGCCCAGTGAATGGAGCTCCATGATCTCGCGACCATAGTTCTCATTGATGTTGCCGCGACGGCTCGACGTCTGGTCGAGATACGCCATCATCGCCGCGCTGTGTGAGCTGGCCTTGAGCATCGCCGGATACTTGCCCAGCGCGTGCTTGCGGATCACGTCGCGATCGTCGGTGATCTTGAGATAGCCCACCTTGTCGCGATCGATGTTGAAATGATCGCTCCAGAATTCGACCATGCGCTCATACAGCTGCCGCTTCGAGAAGGCTGCGCGATACAGCGTCGCCTCCTGAACCTCGGTCAGGATCTTGTTCTGATCCGCGCCGTAGAGCGCATCCGGCGTCATGCTGAGCGACGTGTAGTTCGTCGCCAGGAACGCGGCTGTTTCGCGATCGTCGATCGTCGACGGCTTCAGCTGCTCGTCGAGGTATTTGACGAAGCCAAGCTTTTGCGCGCGCGTGAGTTCGTCCTTTGTAATGCCGAGAGTCGCTCGGCGTACCAGCCGGGCTACAGGATCGCGCCAGACTGTGAGCTGCGTATCGGGTGGCGCGGCCGCCTGTGCCAGCGCGAGCGACACGCCGCGCACCGGTTCCGGAATTTTTCGTTTCGCGCGCCGGATGCTCTGCGCTTTCACTTCGCGCGGGGCCAGCACGCCTGCTGCTGTGGCGGCGGCAACGAAGAATTTCCGTCGCGACGAGACGGTCGACATCACGGACTGCGCCTCTTCCGTCTGCACCGCCTCGGCCCCGCGCACTTCGTCGTGCTCGAGAGTCACTCCCATCCATCCTCCAGTCGTTGTGTGCGAGGCAGCCCACAGGGTTGCGCGCGCTGACGCGATCGGCTGACTGTCCGTGAGACCATGACGAGCGCACTCAGCAGACGCATCACCTGATGAGCTCGGTGCAAGTTTCTTACCACCGTTTTCAGGACGCCCGGCTACTTCCCTTTTCCGGGCGGGAGTGCGCCACCCAGGTCGGCATCTTCACCGGTCCCACCCTCTGCGCCATCGCGGCCCAGCGACCGCAGGTCAAACCCGTCCGCTCCGCGGCGGGCAGGCGACTGATATAGATACGGCCGCCCCCATGGATCGGCCGGAACGGTTTTGCGCAGATACGGACCCCGCCAGTTCAACGGCGCAGGTGCCCGGGTTGGTCGCGTCATCAAGGCGTCCAGACCCTGACCGGTGACCGGGTAGGAGCCGTTATCGAGACGGTAACTGTCGAGTGCAACGCCGATCAGCTCCATCTGTGTTTTCGCGGTCGTGCCTTTTGCTTCGCCGACGCGCCCGAACAACTGTGGTCCGATCAGGCCGGCCAGCAAGCCGAGTATGACCAGCACCACCAGCATTTCGAGTAGCGTGAAGCCGCTGCGTGTACGGCGATTCAATTCACCCGGCATCACATCCCCGCGTTGACAGCATAGATCGCCTGCAGCATGGCCAGAGCCACGAAACCGACGATGGCACCAAAGAGCAAGATCAGTCCCGGTTCCAGCAGTGACGCCAGCGTACGCAGCGTGCGCCGGACTTCTTCGTCGTGCGTCGCTGCAGCACGCAGCGCCAGCGTGTCCAGTTTCCCGCTTTCCTCGCCGACGGCCAGCAGTTGCACTGCCATCGGTGTCAGAATGCCAAGCAATGAAGATGCCAGACCATGTCCGCGTACCACGTTGCGCGTCGCGCGATCGAGTTCGTCGGACAGCGCGAGGTTTCCCACACCTGCGCGTGCGAGGCGCAACGCCGGCAGCAACGGCAGACCCGCCTGCAGCATCAGTCCGAGCGCGCGGGTGAATCGCGCGGTGGCCAGTGTCCGTTCGAGCGGGCCGCTGATCGGAAATCTCAGACGACGGGCGTGCCACGCGAGCTGTGCCTCCGGCGTCGCGAGCAAGGTGCGGGAGGCGATCACCGCCACCGTTGCCACAAGCGCGAACATCCACCAGCCGCGCGTGACGGCGTCACCGACAAACACCAGAATCCGCGTGGACATCGGCAGCGTGCCGCCCATGTCGGCGAGCAAGGTCGAGAAGCGAGGCACGACGAACAGCAGCAGGACAAGGATTCCCAGCGACGCCACCGTCGCCATCAGCGCCGGATAGAGGAGCGCCGACGCCAGCTGAGCGCGCAGCGCCTCCTCCTCTTCGAGATAGCCGGCGAGCGTATCCAGCGCCTTGTCGAGCGACCCTGCGGCCTCGCCGGATCGCACAACGCCGGTGTGCAGCGAATTGAACAGCGTGGGCTGCAACCGCATCGCTTCGGCGAGCGACGCACCACCTTGCACCGCGCGTCGGATCGCCTGTGCGGCTTCTGCGACATCCGCGTGTTCGCACTGACTCTGCGCCACCCCGAGCGCGCGATCGAGTGCCGCGCCGGCATCGAGCAACGTCGCGACCGTGCGAGCCCAATGGGCAACGGCGCGACGGCGCGATGAAGCGCCACCGAATGTGCGTGGCGCAGACTTCGCGCGCGCCGCGACCGGATCGACCGTCACCGGCCAGAGCTGCTGCCGTCGCAGTTCGCGCAATGCCGCGTCTCGCGTCGCCGCACGCACAACGCCTTCGACCATCGCGCCGGCGTCGGTAGACGCGCGATAGCGGAACGACGCGGCGGATTCCGTCACAGCCATGCTGGTGCTCATGCGTCAGTGTCTCCAATTGCGCGCGCCAGTTCCTCAGGCGTGGTGATGCCATCACGCACCAATCGCCAGCCTTCTTCGCGGAGCGGAACCGTACCGTTACTGACCGCCCGTGCGCGCATCACATCCGGTGATGTTCCGGCGACAATCGCCGATCGCAGCGCTTCATCCGGTACGAACAGCTCGTAGATACCGCGCCGGCCCCGATATCCGCTTTGCGCGCACTGCGCGCAGCCGCGCGCGGCGCGTGGTGCGGATGGCAGGTTGCCCCATCGCTGCACTTCGGCCACTGTCGGATCGCGCGGCGTCGCGCAGGCTGTGCAGAGCACGCGCAGCAGTCGTTGCGCCAGCACGCCCTGCACGGTCGCCGCCACCAGATACGGCGCAACTCCCATGTCAACGAGGCGCGTGACGGCGCCGACGGCATCGGTGGTGTGCAACGTGCTGAGCACGAGGTGACCGGTCAGTGCCGCCTGAATCGCAATCGTTGCAGTTTCGGCATCGCGCAGCTCACCGACCATGATGATGTCGGGATCGTGCCGCAGAATCGAGCGCAGCGCTGCGGCAAAACCCATCCCGGCGCGCACATTCACCGGCACCTGCGTCACACCATCGATGCGGTATTCGATCGGATCTTCCACCGTCACGATCTTCACCGCATTGGTATTCAGACGCGCCAGTGTAGCGTAGAGCGTGGTTGTCTTGCCGGAGCCGGTGGGTCCGGTCACCAGTATCAAACCGCCGGTGCGTGCAATCAGTCGTTCCACTTGCACGCGCACGCCGTCGGGCATGCCGAGCGTCGTGAGCTCCGGTGTCGTATCACCCGGATCGAGCAGACGCAGCACGATCCCCTCGCCGTGCAAGCCAGGCAGCGTCGACACGCGCAGATCGACTTCGCGGTCCGCCAGTTTCAATCGGATGCGTCCATCCTGCGGCTTGCGACGCTCGGCGATGTCGAGGCCCGACATGATCTTGACGCGACTGACAACCGCCGCCTGATACTGGCGGCCCACGCGCGTCATTTCGCGCAGCACGCCATCGAGCCGATAGCGCACACGGAGTTCGTTGGCGAGCGGCTCGAAGTGCACATCGCTGGCGCCCGCGCGCAGCGCGTCAAGCAACGTCACGTTCACGAGCCGGATCACCGGCTCCTGCTCAGCCAGTGCGCGCAGATCGTCAAGCGGTTCGTCATCAGCTTCACTGGTCGCAATCGCCGCAGCGCTATCGGACGGCGATTCGCGCTCGGCGGTCAGCAGTGCGGCCTGAATCTCGCCGATCGGATGCTCCACCAGCCGGATCGGTCGCTCGAACAATCGGCCCAGTTCATCGAGTACGGTTGAATCGGGTTTCGCGCCGACGGCAAGCACCAGCGCGCCGTCCGCATCCACGCCGAGCGGCAGGACGGTGTGCTCTTCGAGGTAGCGCGGCGACAGTCGACGCGCGAGCACGCCGATCGCAGCATCGCGCAGGTCGCGCGCGGGAGGCGGCGCTTCGTCGTGCAACACGGTCACGGATTCCTGACCGGTGGAGTCGTCGTCGCCGGACGACTCAGTCGCCGCGCGTCGCCCGGCTCCGGTTCGCGCGTGCGCTCTCGCGCGCGCTGAAAGAGTGCATCCGCCTCCGCATCCGTGCGCACGATGTACGGCGTGATGAAAATCGCGAGTTCGGTACGGTTCTTCGACGTCGTCTGACGCTTGAACAGATAGCCGAGCAGCGGAATGTCCTTCAGAAACGGCACGCCGCTATTGACCAGCTCCGTGGACGTACCGATCAATCCGCCGATGACCACCGTCTGTCCGTCGCGTACGATCGCGCGCGTCGATGCTTCACGCGTTGTAATCACCGGCGCGTTCAGTGCTGCAGCCACGGTCTGATTGGACAGACTGCTGACTTCCTGCAGCAGCTGCACGCTGACGTAGCCGTCGTCGTTGATGGTCGGAATGAGTGTCAGCTGCGTGCCGACATCCTGATACTGCACGGCGCGATCGATTGCGACGTCGTTGCCGAGTCGCGTCGATGCGATGAAGGGAACCTTGCTGCCGACCAATATGCGCGCCTCGCGATTATTCACCGCCAGCACTTCCGGCGTGCTCAGGACATTCACGGTCGATTTCGACGCGATGGCGCGGAGCACTGCCCGCACATCGATCTTGCCCAGTCGCGTGACACGCCCCACGAAGTCCTGAATCGGATCGAGTGAATCGGGTACGAGGGGCTGACCGAACTGCGCACCACGGTTATTGCTGGCGCTGCCAGTGGCGGACGCCCAGTTGATGCCATACTCCGTTCC
Source organism: Gemmatimonadaceae bacterium (assembly GCA_031380785.1). Lineage (GTDB taxonomy): Bacteria > Gemmatimonadota > Gemmatimonadetes > Gemmatimonadales > Gemmatimonadaceae > JACMLX01. The sequence goes on along the minus strand of JANMWU010000050.1, from coordinate 27,449 downwards.
GCGGCCAAGAATCACTTCGGCCACGGTCACTTCCATCAACACCTGCACCGGGCGATGGTCGAGCGAATCGATCGTCTCACGAAGCAAGGCGATATTCGACGGCGCAGTGCGAATCACCAGCGAGTTGCTTGGAGGGCTTGAAACAACCGTCGTTTGCCCCACCAGCGATCCCGGCCCGCGCGACGAATCACGCGACACCGGAGTGGCACTGCTCATCGGGGGCTGCAGGCTCTGACGTTGGCGCGCCGTCTCGCTTTCGCGCTCCCGAAACGCAGTGAGATTGCGCGACAAGGCCTGCTCGTCGAGCGAGCTGCGGCGACCGCTGGCGACGGTCGCACCGTACAACTGTCCGAGCACGCCAGCAAGATCATCGGAGTTCGCGTACCGCAGTTTCACGACGTACGTGCGCAAGCCGTCTTCGCTTTGCGTGGCAGCATCGAGGCGGCGCAGCAGATCGAGGTAGCGCGCGACATTGGTGCCGCGATCGGTGATCAGAATCGTGTTCGATCGCGCGACAGCTTCGAATCGTGCGTTGGGGCCGGCAATCGGTCGCAGCGCAGTCACCGCCTCGTCAGCGCGGATGTGCTGCAGCGGCACGAGGCGTGATATCACGCCGTACGGCACCGGGTCAGGCAGATCGAATCCCACGCCAAGCTGACTGCCGGCGGGCGTTTGTGTGGCCGGCACAACCTGCGCCACGCTGCCGTTGCGCACCATCACCAGGCCGTGCGACTCCAGCAGCGACTCGAGAATTGCGCCCAGCTCCGACGTTCGAACCGGCGTTGCGGTGTTGAGCGTGACGCGCTTGTCGGGCACGTCGGTCGCGACGATTGTCAGTCCGATCATCTGTCCCATCGCGACGATGACGTCTTCGAGCGGCGCATTGGCGAAGCGGAGCGTGTTCGACGGAGTGCGCACGGCGAGGGTCGTCTGCGCACCAATGGGAACAATTCCGCCGCCCGCCAGCGCGAGCGCGAGCATGCAGAAGATTCGTCGCATCATGGCGTGCCTGCCTTTGCTGAAAGCGCGAGGATGATCGCGCCGGTCGGTCCGTCGAGCTCCACCCGATCGGCACCGATGCTGCGGACGCGATAGCCTGCCGCGCCTTCACCGAGATGGAACAACCGCGAGCCGCGGCGCGCAGCGTCAAGTCGCAGCAGTGCAGCCGCGCCCTGCGGACCGTCGACCACACCGTACAGATGTGGCACGGGATCACTGTCGGGCGTCGAGAGCGAGTCACCGATTCCGCCGTTCGCCGTGTACGATCCGCTGGGTGTCAGCTCCGTCTGCGGCTCGGTTGGTGCAGCCACGAACGTGCGATCGACCGGCGCCTTGCGCGTAAGCGAAAAGACGTTCGCGTTCACGATCGTGCCGGTGAGCGCGGAAGTGGTGGTTGACATGAGTGGGACAGCGGCGGCGAGCGCTGGCAATGTGGGCGCGAGAGGCGCGACGGTGGTATTCGGCGGCCACGCGAACAGCGCTGCGGCGGCGATGAGTCCCGTCACAGTGACGGCTTGCAGAATGGGCACGAGACGCAGACGGGTGCTCATTCGATCACGAACGGTGCGCGGACGACGAGCGTGACCTGCAGCAGTTCTCCGCCGCCGGTGGCTTTGCGTGCAGGGTTGACCTGCACCGTGAGTTCGCGAACTTCGAGCAGCGTGCCACCGTGCTGTACGCGCGACAGCAGATCAGCGACACCATACACATCGCCGAGCGCAATCAAAGTTCCGGGCAATGCAGCAAGCGGCACGGCGGTCGAATCGGGTTCGCCCGACACATTCAGCTCGCTCACGCTCAACTGGCTTGCGTCAGCATAACGTTGCAGCTCGGCTTGCAGCACTCCGGCGGCGAGGGCGGCCGTACCGGCGCTGACAGGACGCTGCGGATACTCCGACGCGCGAGCACTGCGCTGATCCACCGCCAGGCGTAACGTCGGCGCTTCTTCCTTCATACCGTGCAGTCGCGCCAGCTCACCGCGCCGCGCTGCGATCAACGCTTCGCGATCGCTCCACTGCCGCGCCAACGGAATCGCACCCGCCAGCAACAGCACGCACACCACGGCCACCGCACCCCATGTGAGGGTGCGACGGTCGCGCGCCGAGATGCCGTCAGCGGATAGCGAAGGCAATGGCGAATGTCTCCCGGTCGGAGGTGCCTTCGCGGAACCGATTGCTCGGTGCAAGGAATCGCACTCGTTCGAACCGCGGTTCGGCGGCGAGCGCGGCGAGTACCGCAGCGGCCGTTTTCGCGTTGCCTTCCACCTGCCAATCGGTACCGACCACGCGTACGCGTTGCGCCACCGCTTCGACCGGCAGGCGTACGCCGAGCGCGGCCAGCGCCGCGAGTACATCGGGGCGCGCATGCGTCGTAGTGCTGATGGCTGCCATCTCGCGATCGATCGCCATTGCGCGCAGTGCCAGCGCGCTGCCGGTTCGCGCCTCAACTTTCGCCGACGCGAGCTCCCGCTCGAGCGCGGTCAGCAACCGATCACGCGACAGGCCGGCCGTACACACCACTGCCAGCATCGCCACGGCCGCTGCGGCTGCCCATGTAATGAGCGTGCGGCGTTGCGCAGCCAGGTATCCGCGCTCGAGTGCGGGCGTCAGCAACATGCCGTCGACGGTGCTGTCAAATCCGAGCGCGGCGCCCAGTGCAACGCTGAAGGCTGCATCAAGTCCTGGCATCGCGGCTGGTGACGCCGGCGATGCCATCAGATCCGCGGCGCGGGCTCGTCGCACGGTGCGAAGTATTCCATCCGCAGTTTCGATCAGTCCAACTTCGCCGCTGCCTGCGTCCAGCGCTGCAAAGGCCGACGGATGTCCCGCGGCGTTCAGCGCCCGCGTGAGCGCCTGCGGTGCCGCTTCCACCCGCTGCACCGGCGCCCACGCGCCAAAGGCCTTGGCGCAGGCATCGACCAGCGCACCGTCGGCGCCGAGCGCGATTTCTCCATTCGCCGTCAACGACACCGCCGTCGGCGCGCCGGCGGGCACAGCAAACCAGCGCTCCGGTTCAACCGCGAGCATCTGACGCCGCGCCCGATGGGTCACCGGTGGCAGCTTGACCTGCTTCACATGCAGGTGCGCGAGGCCGACCGCGAGACCGATCGCACGCACGTCGCCGGCAGCGGCGGCAAGTTGTGCCACCATTTCGTCGAGCCGATCGGGCGTGAACGCCAGCTCGAACGTGCGCAACGCGCCGCCACGGCCACGAACGACAGCGCGCACGCGCTCAGCCCCGATCTCCACGCCGGCCACGCCGCTCACAGGTCGCGCTCCCGCCAGCGCACGAACGCCAGCTGGTTACCCTGTATTGCGTAGACAGCCTGCACTTCATGCGTGAGCGGATGCCCGCGCTGCCAGCCGCGCGCAATCAACAACACGCGCGATGGTTCGTCGATGAGACTTCCGCGCGCCACGCCGAGCACCACCGGCGATGCAGTTGCGCGATTCACCTGTCCGTCACCGTCGACGGTCAGCCACGGCGACGCGGCCACGATGATTTCGTCGCCGACACCGCGCACCGACGCCACTTCGTCAAGCGACTGAAAGAGATTCGCCTGACCTGGAATGGAATCGATGTGGTGCCGGATGGCGCGCGCCGCATCGGCGGCGTTGCGACCGCGTCCGGCCCGCGCGAAGAGCGCCGCCAGCGCTTCCTCCGGCGCGGCGTTCACATCGATGCGCGCACTCACGTCAACCATCACCACGCGGACAATGGCGTCACCCATTTCGAAGTTTGCGCTGCCGCCCAGTGCGTGCGCGGCGTCATTCAGCAACGCACGACGCCTGGTGGCGTCATCGCCAGCAGCCTCCATTCCTTTCCGGAGCGCGGAGGCTGCCGCGACCACCCCGCTCTCCGCCGCAAATCGGGCGATCACGCGCGCGCGCAGGTTGGCCGTCACGTCACTGGTGGTGCGCGACCCGGCCGTGACCGCAGCCGCGATTCCGCCGAGGACGACAATCATCCACAGCACGAGAATCAGTGCCACGCCTCGCCGTGAAGCTGCACGCATCGTCATAACCCGCTCACCGGTGCGGTGCGCGAAACGAGCGGCGCCATGGTCTCGCGACCCTGCCGATCGAGAAAGCGGATTTCAATCGCCTCGGGCAGACGCGTCGGATCATTCCATCCGCTGCGCCACTCATCATCATCCAGGGCCAGAAAGCGCACTGCGAACGCGTGCGGTCCGCGGGCCAGGACTCGCAACGGCGTGCGGGCCGAGTCCAGCGAGCTCGCGTCAAGCACCACACCGTTCGTGTCAGCCGAGAGTCCGATCTGCCACGCGCCAGTGCCGCCCAGCGGTGTGGTCACGCCGCGAGAAACGAAGGCGAGGCGAGTCGTATGTCCGTTCACGTCGACCTCGGCGTGCAGTCCGCGTGCGTCGCGCGCGTCCCCTGTCACCGCGTGGCGTACCGCGTCGCTGAACATGGCGCGAAATGCGGCCGTCGTCTGGTCGGCGTCTCTGGCTGCTGTCACGCGAGCTTCGACATCAGTGCCAGCGCGCAATGTGGAATAGGCGAGCAGCACTACCACGCTCCCAATCACGAGAGCGATCATGAGCTCGACAAGCGTGAAGCCGCGGCGCGATGTCACTTTGCCGACACCAGCCGATGCAGGACAACGCTCGCGCCAACCGGCGGCGGAACATCAACCGTCACGACGATCTCACGCAGCCCGCCGGCCCACGGCCTGATCTCGATGCGGCGACTCATTCCGTCAACCGTGTCTCGTGACGCGGACGTGCGGAGCACCGACTGTTCCATGGACAGCTCTGCGACGGCCACCGCGCGCGACCACGCCGCCGTATCGCGAGTTGCCACCGTGGCGCGCTGAAACAGCTCCAGGAAACCGACGGCGGCGAGGCCGAGAATCACCAGTGCGACGATGGATTCGAGTAGCGTCATCTGTACCCGACGATCAGCGTCGCGACGTGGAACAGCGCGCGGGATCCCATGCGACGGAGCCGGCCGGTGCCGCGCCCTCCGGGAGGCAGATCCCGAGCGCCGAAATCACGATCGACCGCGCACCGGATGGCGTGGATGCGTCAGCACCGGTTCCGGCGAGCAGAATCGAACCCGAAGTGTCGGCAGTAGCCTGAACCGTCCAGCCGCCATCGACGCTGACGCGCAGCCGCACCGCTTCGCCGCGACGCACAGCCGTGGCGCGCGCGCGTTCCAGCACGCTGGACTCCCCTCTGGCGCCGGCGGGAATGCGCAGAGACGGGAGCACGAAGGTCGCCGCCAGCCCCAGAAGCACGAGCACCACGAGGAGCTCGAACAGCGTGAAGCCGCGCCGGCACCTGGGTGGAGGACGCCGAAGCAGGATGGGCAATGTCGGTACGGCTGTGGCGGTGCGGGCCGGGTGGTGAAACGCACGGCGGTCGGATCGACCGCTGTTGCGAAGCAAGCTCGTCTCGCAAGGGATCAGCCGCGGCGCGGTGGGCCGCGGTATCCCCGTGCGTCTGACGATTGAGTATCGGCCGGGTATCAGCTCTTTGCCCCGGGAACCTGTGCAGTGGTTCTCAGGTGGGGCTGGCGAAACCGCCTCAGCACGACCGACCGTACTCGAATAGTGCCGCAGACTACCGCATCCGATGTGCAGGCGACGGCCAGCGCCGCCAAGGCAGCCGCGCCGGCCGGGGTCACTGCAGCCACGCGCGTCGATAGGTCGGCGAGAAGCCACTCTTCCCACGCCGGCCGTGCGCCGCCATCAACGGGCGCGATAGACTTGGCCCGGATGACTTCGACAACCGTAAACGAAACCGTCGCGGGCCGCCCCGGCCTCGCCCGCGAGCTGGGGCTGGTCGCGCTTACCGCCACTGGCATCGCCTCGATGGTCGGAGCCGGGATCAACATCATCCCGTTCATGATTCAACGGAACGTTCCCGGCATCGGTGCATGGGTGCTGCCCGCGTTCCTGTTCGCAGCGGTTCCGGCGTTCTTCGCCGGCCTGGCGTACGCCATTCTCGCATCAGCAATGCCACGCGCCGGCGGGAGCTATGTCTTCGCGACGCGGGGGCTCAATCCGTATCTCGGTTTCATCGCCAGCTTCTCCCAATGGTTCGCGCTGTGCGTTGCAATCGGCGTCGTGTCGTATGTCCTCGTGCCATTCCTGCGTGACATCGCAACTGCCGCCAGCATGCCGGCCGCCGCAGCGACGCTCGAATCCGGCACGTTGCGCCTTGCGATACCGCTCGCCGTGCTCTGGCTGTTCGCGCTTGTCAACGTGCTCGGTGTCAAGTCGTACGAACGAATACTTGTGCCGCTGCTCGGCCTGACGTTCGTACTCGGCGGCGTGGTGATCGTGGCCGGCTTTCTGTTCGATCACGCCGACTTCGCACGCGCGGTGCTCGCGAAAGAAGGTCGCGCCATGCCAGTGCAAACCGGCGAGGTGATGACGCTGCGCGTCTTCATGACATCGGCGACAGTTCTCTTCAGCGGCTACATCGGATTCGATGCCATCGCACAGGCCGGCGGCGAAGCGAAGGATCCGAGCCGGACACTGCCACTCGCAATCGGGCTCGCCATACTCTGCGCCGGCGTCTTCTACATGCTGTTTGCAGCCGCCGTGTATCACGCGGTGCCGTGGCAGTACGTGGCCGAACAGTCGGCAGTGCGCACAGTGAACGCGCCGGGGCTGCTCGGCTATCTGCTGCCGTCCGGGTGGACCGTGGTGATCGTGGCCGGTGGCGCCGTTGCGCTGGCGAAGGATGTGCCGGCGATGCTGCTCTCGGTGTCGCGATTGATGTTCGCCTGGGCCGAAGATGGCATCGTGCCCGGATCAGTGGCGCGGCTCAACTCGCGATACCGCACGCCACACGTTGCGATCATCGTCAGCACGCTGGTTGCGACGGTGGCGATCATCGGCTGCCATCTCGCCGGCGACTTTTTTCTTGGCGTTGATATTCTTGTCACTTCGATGCTGGCGAACTATCTGCTGATGTGCGTGACCGTGCTGACTTTACCGTCGCGAAATCCGGCCCTTGCCGGGGCAGTGCGCGTGCTTCCGAATCGCCAGGCGCAGGTCGCAGTCTCGCTGATTGGAATCGTCGCACTTGGCGCATTCTTCGCCGTGCATACGTGGAAGGATCTCACCGCACCGGCTGCGGCGTGGTATTTCCGATCCACGCCGGTCTGGTTTCTTGTGCTGGTGATCGCCAGCGTAATCTATTTCCGCGAAATCGCTTCGATGCGGCGCCGCGGCGTGAACGTGGATGCACTCTTTGCCGATCTGCCAACCGACTGACCATGACCACACAGCCTGAACGCGTGTCGCTGACGCACGACCTGACCATTTCCCGGGTGGTGACTGGCCTCTGGCAGATCGCCGACATGGAACGCGACGGCGCACCGCTGGATCTGGCGGCGACTGCTGAAGCGATGCAGCCGTACGTTGATGCGGGCTTCACGACGTTTGACATGGCCGACCACTATGGATCGGCGGAGCTGATCGCCGGTCGGTATCGCACCGCGCACCGCGACACGCCGACTCAGCTCCTCACAAAATGGGTGCCAAAGCCGGGGCCGATCTCGCCTGACGATGTGCGCGCGGCCGTGGAACGAGCGGTGGATCGTCTGCGCGGCAAACCGATCGACCTGATGCAGTTCCATGCCTGGACGTTCGCTGACGCGCACTGGCTCGACGCACTGTGGCATCTGGCTGATCTGCGCAAGGATGGGCTGATCCGACAGATCGGCGTCACGAACTTCGATGCGGCGCATCTGAGAATCGCGCTCGCGAGCGGAATTCCGGTTGTCACCAACCAGGTGTCGTTCTCGCTACTCGATCAGCGCGCGGCGGGCAGACTGGCCCCGGTATGCGAGCAATACGGCGTGAAACTGCTGGCCTACGGTACCGTCGCTGGCGGGCTGCTCAGCGCGCGCTGGCAGGCACGCCCTGAACCGCCGAAGGCCGACCTGAAGACATGGTCACTGATGAAGTATGGTCGCTTCATGCAGGCAGCTGGCGGCTGGGATGCACTGCAACGCGTGATCGATGTGGCGGCGACAATTGCAAATAAGCACAACGTCTCGATCGCGAACGTTGCCTGCCGCTACATTTTGGACTTCTCGCATGTCGCTGGCGTGATCATCGGTGCGCGACTGGGCGAAAAATCGCACGTCGATGACAATGCACGACTGGCTACCCTTTCATTTGACGCCACTGATCGCACCGCGCTGCGCGACGTTCTGGCCACGCTCACACCGATTCCGGGAGACTGCGGTGACGAATACCGCAAGCCGCCATTTCTCACCGCGTCCGGTGATCTGAGTCATCACGTTGCCGATTTCCCGCCACCGTACGCCGTGCACACGGTGAGCGACACGCGCTCGTATTGCCTGAGTGGTACGGTGTGGGAACCTCTGGCCGGCTACAGTCGCGCCACGCGGGTCGGCAACCGGATCATGGTCTCCGGCACGACGTCAACGCATGGCTCACGCTTCATTGGCGGTACTGACGCAGCTGCGCAGACGCACTTCGTGCTGGACAAGATCGAAGGCGCACTGGTGTCACTTGGCGGCACACTCGAGCAGGTGTTTCGCACGCGCGTATTCGTGCATTCGATGGACCTCTGGGAACCGATCGCGCGCGCGTTGGGCGAACGCTTTGGCCACATTCTGCCGGCGAACACAATGGTCCAGGCCAGACTCATCGGTGAAGGTTACCTCGTCGAGATCGAGGCGGACGCGGAGTTGTAACGGTTGCCACACCGCCGTGCTCGTTTTTTGAGACATTCCGACACGCATCTGGCGCATCGGTGCGCATTGCGCATCTGTACATGGAGTGCTGAGTCTCGACATCGAAGCAGCCACATCCACATTGCAGCTGGAGCGTGCCAGAATGCCGAACATCATTCAGTCGTTCACGTCGATGATCAAGCCGGAGATGATCAGCAGCATCGGCAAGACGTTTGGCGTTGACACGTCGAAAGTCGAACAGGCGATCGGTGCCGCGGGACCGCTGCTGCTCGGCAGCATGGCGCGCACCGCGGGCGGCAGCACCACTGGAGCGGAATCCGTGATGCGACTGTTGCCGACTGACACCGACGGAATACTCGGCAGTCTGGGAAACTTTGGCAGCATCATCGGTGGCCTGATGAATGCCGGCGGAAGCAGCAGCGTGCTGTCATCCGTGCTTGGCAACGGTTCGAATGCCATCGCGGCTTCGCTGTCAAAGGCGACGGGATTCAACGTGACACCACTGCTCGGAATGCTGGCACCGGCGCTGATGGGCATCATTGGCAAAACGGTGAAAAGCACCGGACTGGATGCCGCCGGTCTCTCGTCGCTGCTGACGAAGGAGCACGCAGAGTTCACCAGCAATCCGGCGAACGCAGAATCAGTGGCGCTTGCCGGGTCTGCGATGGCGGCCGGCGATCAGGCCACCGCCATGATCTCCAGCTATGGTGAGGCGTGGAAGGGGGTGGCTGCAGGACCGGCCGCAGTGCTGTACATGGTCGCGTCCGCCGACATCTCGGGTCCAATCGGGTCAGTCAAGGAAGCGAAAGCGGCGCACGACGCATTGCTTGCGGCGGTGCATGGAGCTGAACCGACCTCGCTGATCGCGGCCGCGTTCAGTGGCGGAATCACACGGGATCAGCTCTCGTCGCTCAAGACGATGGCGCCGGACCGCGACCAGCTGCTCAAGGTCGTGCGCGATTCGATTTCCGCTGTGAAATCACACTCACCGATGGATTCAAAGGCGTACAACGATACGCTCTTCGCCGTCGCGACAGCCACCGCGACCGCGGCCAAGGAAGGCGGCTTTCTTGGCATCGGCGGCACGCTTGTCAGTCAGGATGAGCAGCAGGCTCTGGATACGCTGAAGGCTGCATTCGCCTGAACGTTGCGGCACCAGCGTGAGCGGGGTGTCGACGCATCGTTGGCACCCCGCTTTGCATCATCACGTCCATCACACTACGAACTGCACGACAGCATCGACGACCCTGCCTTGTTGCGCGCCCATTCGGGGCGCCGCTGCATGAACGCCGCGTGTTCCGGCTGCTCATCGTACGGGCGTCGAAGGACTTCCATCAGCGTCAATACCATCGACTCGTCACCGGCATAGGCAAGTTCGATCGCCTGCTGCGCGAGATAGTTGCGCAGCACGAAGCGTGGATTCACCGCGTTCATTCTGTCGCGCCGCGCCGCATGCGTGTCCGTTGCGTCGAGACTGGCGTGCCAGCGACGCAGCCAGTCAGCCAGCGCGCGGCGGTGCACATCGAGCCTTGCATCGTCGTACGTCAGATCGCCCAGCAGAGCCACGACCGTATCGTCACGCGGCAGCGTATCGGGCAACGCCGCCAGGGCGCGGAAGAAGAGCGTGTAGTCCAGCTCACATTCCACCAGCAGTGCGTAGCCCTCGGCCATCAGCTCCGGTGTCGCGTCAGTGTTGTCGCGAAATCCGAACTTTGCGCACGTCATGCGCGAGAATCGGTCCCGGTACACTGCGGCGTAGTGATCAAGTCCGAGCTGCAGTGGCTCGCCGGTCTCGAAAAGTGGTGCCAGCGCGGTAGCCAGCTGCACCAGATTCCACTGCGCCACACCGGGTTGCTGACCGAATCGGTAGCGGCGGCCACCAGCGTCGGTGGTGTTCGGCGTCCAGTCGGGATCGTAGTCGTCAAGCCAGCCATACGGACCGTAGTCGATCGTGAGGCCGAGGATCGACATGTTGTCGGTGTTCATCACGCCGTGCACGAATCCCGTACGCATCCAGTGCACAATCATGACCGCGGTCAGCTCGCACACCTCGCGGAACCACTGCGTCCGCCGCTCACCGTCAGTGCCGGTGATGTGCGGGAAGTCACGCGCGATCGTGAAATCAACCAGCTGCTCGAGCAGAGCCAAGTCACCGCGCGCGGTCAGAATCTCGAAGTTGCCGAAGCGGATGAATGACGGTGCCACCCTGCACACGATTGCTCCGGGCTCGAGCTGCGCGTTACCGTCATAGAACATGTCGCGCAGCACGCGATCGCCGGTGGCGACCAGTGAAAGCGCGCGCGTGGTTGGCACACCGAGGTGATGCATCGCTTCGCTGCAGAGAAACTCGCGAATCGAAGAGCGCAGTACGGCCCGACCATCGGCGGTGCGCGAATACGGCGTGGGTCCCGCCCCCTTGAGCTGCAGCTCCCAGCGCTGGCCGGCCGCATTGACCGTTTCGCCAAGCGTGATGGCGCGACCATCGCCAAGCTGTCCAGCCCAGTTCCCGAATTGATGTCCGCCATACAGGGCGGCGAACGGCTGCATGCCGTCGACCACGCGATTGCCGGCGAAAACATCGGCGAACTGCGGCGCCGACGTATCTGACTCGGACAAACCGATCATCGCGGCAACGTCCTGGGCCACTGCAATTGTGCGTGGGGCTTTCACTGGCGTGGGCGTGACAGCGCTCCAGCATGCACCCAACACCTGCCGACGTTCGTTTGTGGAGTCAGCGTCGCCTGGCAGCTCGCTCACGAAACGATTGTCGAACGTCAACTCGGATGCGACGCTGTAGCGGTGTTCAGGTTCCATACTGGAAACGTAGTGGTGACGCGAGGATCACAGCTTCCGGTGCCCGAGCGCCGGCAGCTCTTCCCGTATCGACTTGATGCGCGCCGGATCGAGCGCGGCCATCGCGATACCCTCCCCTTCACTGACGCTCGCCAGCACGTCACCCCACGGATCGATGATCATGGTGTGGCCCCACGTGCGTCGCCCATTGCGATGAACGCCGCCCTGCGCCGACGCCATCACGTAGCACTGGTTCTCAACCGCGCGGGCGCGCAGAAGCAGTTCCCAGTGTTTCTCGCCGGTCGCGTAGGTAAATGCGGACGGGACGCAAATGAGGTCAAGCGGCGGTTCACCGCTCGTGTACGTCAGCGCGCGGTACATCTCCGGGAAACGGATGTCGTAGCAGACGCTCAATCCGATCCGCAAGCCAAGCGCATGCAGCGATACCAGCGATGAGCCGGCGTCGAGAACGGTGCCTTCGTCGTACGCTTCGCGGCCGGTATTGAACGCGAAGAGATGAATCTTGTCGTATCGTGCAGCCAGCGAGCCATCAGGCGCGAACACGCAACTCGCATTGCGCACGCGCGAACCGTCGGCGATGCGGATCGGCACCGTTCCGCCAAGCAACCAGACGTTGTGCCGCGCGGCCGCTGCGGACAGGAATCGCTGGATGGGTCCATCGCCGACCGCTTCGCCAATGGCCAGACACTCCGCGTCACTGTTGCCCATCAGACCGAAGTACTCCGGCAGCGACACGAATTCGGCGCCCGCCTGTACCGCCTCGTCAATCAATCGGCCCGCGGTGGCAAGGTTCTCCGCGACGTCAGTCGTTGAGACCATCTGAAGTGCGCCGAGCATCGTCATCTGTAAACGCTACCGATTGGAGCGGTGTTTCGGGAGCGCTGTTTCGGGAGCGCTGTTTCCAGCGGTGCACGCTTGACGCACGTCGCGCATTGGCGCTTCATACGAGATGACTTCGATGCAATCCGGCGCTGTGGTCGCCATGCTCGCCTTCCTCGCCGCGTGTGGCGCCAGCTCCGACGTCGGCACACCCGTCACGCCCGCGCCACCCGTGCCGCAGGTGCCCGTGCTGGGCCAGACGTACATTTCGAGTGGACGTGCCGCCGCCGGCGATGTCTTTGTGCATCTGTTCGAATGGCGCTGGCCGGATATCGCACGCGAGTGCGAACTGTGGCTCGGCCCGCGCGGCTTCAAGGCTGTGCAGATCTCGCCGCCATCAGAGCATGCGATCATCCGCGACGCCGGCAACTTCTTTCCCTGGTGGCAGCGCTACCAGACCGTCAGCTACAAGCTGGATCAATCGCGGTCCGGCACGGCGGCGGAATTGCGCGACATGGTCGCGCGGTGCAAGGCGGTCGGCGTCGACACCTATGCGGACGTCGTCATCAATCACATGACGGCCGGCAGCGGCACCGGCAGCGCGGGCAGCGTCTACACGAAATACAACTATCCATCAGTGCCGTTCACGCAGCTCGATTTTCACGCCGCGTGCAGCATCGATTCATACGCGGTCGCGTTTCAGGTGCAGAACTGCGAGCTGGTCGGACTCTCAGATCTCGCTACCGAGTCGGAGAATGTCCGCGGTCACATCGCGGATTATCTGATCTCGCTCAACGCGCTCGGCATCGCCGGTTTTCGCGTCGACGCCGCGAAGCATGTCCCGGCGAACGATCTCGAAGCCATCATGACGCGAGTGAACAACGCCGCCACTGCTGCCGGGCGCCCAAAGCCGTACGTGTTCCTTGAAATCATCTCCGGCAGCGGCGACGCGGTCACACCACAGCAGTACTACGGCGTGGGCTATGCCTCTGGCGGTTCCACCGACATCACCGACTTCACATACGGCAATCGCATCAGCGAGGCCTTTTACGCCCGGAACGGCTTCACGCTGTGGGGTGCGCTCAACGCCTTCAGCAGCGAACTGCTGCCATCAGACAAGAGTGTCATCTTCATCGACAACCACGACACCGAGCGCGGCTCGGCGTTGTATTACGCCGATTCCACCTATGAGCTGGCATCGGTGATGATGCTCGGCCACGGCCAGGGATACGCCAGCGTCATGTCGGGCTACGGCGTCGATCGTTCCGGCCAGCTGTCGCGCGATGCCGGTCCGCCGTCGAGCGGCACTGGACAGACGGTGGGCAGCTTCAATGCGGACGGGTCATCGAAGTGCACTGTGACATTCGGCAGCGTGCAGGCCGGGCAGTGGATCTGCGAACATCGTCGACCTGCAGTTGCGAACATGGTGGCGTTCCGGCACGCGGCGGCGGGAACGCCAACCTCGGATTGCGGCCGCGGTGACTTCAAGATTGCTGCCGATCCCAATCGGGTTGCGTTCTGTCGCGACGGCGCTGGATTCGTGGCGATCAGTACCAGTGCGACCGCCGGCACCGATGTGCTGCCGACGAAACTTCCCGCCGGCAGCTACTGCAACATCGCGCAGTTCGACTTCACTCCGGCCGCCGGCTCGGCGCCGGCGGCGTGCACCGGCGCACCGATCATTGTCGGCGCTGACGGCAGCGCGAGCATAACGCTCACGCGCCGGTCTGCAGTGGCGATTCATGTGCGCGCAAAGCTGTGACGCCTCGCGCGCGGCGACGATGACTCGGTCGGACTTGTACGTCATGTTCCAGAGCGGCCGGCAGGTGTGCTGTGCGCAGCGCTCGCAGTACGGTGTCTGACGCATCAGCGACGTCCGCACGCTGCGCATTAACGAAAGCGGCACGGACGAGTCTGCCACTCACCGCGGATTATTCCGCGCGGTGATTGACGACTCGTGTACCGCGCGGCAGTCTCCTCTGCACGACTCGCTCGTAAGCGCCACCCGCTGGGAGGTCCCAGATGAACTTCGCGTCCCGCACGACCGCTTTCGCCGGACTCCTGACCACGCTGTGCGCGGCATCGCTCGCTGCGCAGAACAGCACGGTCGATCGTCAACAGTTCATCCGTGTCATTGCCAGGGACTACGTCTACGACGCACCCTCGACAGTCCAGTCGGGCATTGCCACGATTCAGCTCGTGAACCAGGGCACGGATATCCATCACGTCACCGTGCAGGAACTGCCGGACGGCAAGTCGGTGAAGGATTTCTTCGACGCAATCCGTGCCACAGGCCGACCGCCGATCTGGAGCCGCAACGTGGCGCAAACCGGTGTCGTGGCCAGCGGTGGCGAGGCCTTTATCGCGTTCCGGATGGCGCCGGGCCGCTATGTGCTGTCGTGCCTCATTCCCGCGGCAGACGGCCGCTCACACGTGGCCAAGGGCATGTATCAGCTCATTACGGCCACCGTTGCATCAGCGTCACCGGCCGCACCGGCGGCGATGAAAAAGCCATAGTGTTCGCAAATGGCCGTGCTCGACCGGAGATCAGCCATCACTGACTGCTGATACCGCGGGCACGGTCCAGCGTTTCGCAGCAACGATTGCGCAAGCGCTGGCAAATTCCCGACTACAGCGCGGCGGCAACTGCAAGCGCTTCACGCGTCGCCGCAACGTCGTGCGTGCGCACCAGGCGCGCACCGCGCATCGTCGCAATCGCGTGCGCGATCGCGCTGCCGATCACGCGGTGCGACGGGTCGGCCGCGCCAGTGAGCTCACCGATGAAGCGCTTGCGCGACGTTCCCACCAGTACCGGATATCCCAGCGCCGCAACGCGATGCAGGTCGCGCAACACCGCGATCGACTGCGCCGACGTCTTTGAAAAACCGAGTCCGGGATCGACCACGATCTGATCGACACTCACGCCTGCGCACCGAGCGGCATCCACCCGCTGCGCCAGCTCGTTGCAGACGTCGCCTGCCACGTCATCACCGTACACGGCATGATCGTACGACGCCATGTCGGCCACACTGCCCCGCGAGTGCATCAGCACCAGGCCGACTTTCCGCTGCGCCGCCAGGTCGAGCATCGCCGCATCCAGCCTGCCAGCGGACACATCGTTGATGGCATGCGCACCCGCATCAATCGCCGCCGCCGCCACCGCACTCTTCACCGTATCGACTGAAATCAGCAAGCCTGGCAGACGCGCGCGAACCACCGCGATCACGGGCACAACCCGTGAAATCTCCTGGTCCACCGACACCGGGATCGCGCCCGGCCGCGTCGATTCTCCACCGACATCGAGGATCGTGGCGCCCTCCTGCACCGCCACTTCAGCGAAGCGCAGCGCGAGGTCCACCGAGAAGTGCTGGCCGCCGTCACTGAACGAGTCGGGCGTGACGTTGCAGATCGCCATGATGCGGGGACGCGTGAGATCGAGCACCACGTCACGCAAACGCCACCGCGCCGCGTCAGCGGCCGGTGGCGTGGCTCGTTCGTGCAGACCGTCGCGCGACATCACGTCGCGCAAGCGGTCTTGTTCCACACCATCACGCGGGCTGGATACCGGGCCCGCCAAGCAGCGGCGGCGAAATGCGCTTTGGTTCCGGCACCGCAGCCACCACCGGCGGCGTCACCACCGGCGGCGTCAGGTTTGACGGTGGATCGACGCGCGGCGGGAGAATCTGACCCGCCACCAGCAATCCGATGTCTTCACGCGTGAGCGTTTCGCGTTCGAGCAGATTCCTGGCCAGCGTATGCAACAGATCGATGTTCTGTTCCAGCGCCAGCCGGGCACGTTGGTACGCATCCTGGATAACGCGACTGACTTCTGCATCCACCAGCTGCGCCGTCTTCTCGCTCACTTCGCGGCGGCTGGTCAGTTCGCGGCCCAGGAACATCTCCTGTTCGTTGTCGCCGACCAGTATCGGACCAACCGCATCGGACAATCCCCACTGTGACACGTAGCGACGCGCGATTCCGGTCGCCTGCTGAATGTCGCTGCTGGCGCCAGTGGTCACGTGGTCTCGGCCGAAGATCAGCTCTTCTGCCGTACGACCACCATAGGCCATCACCAGACGCGCCTCGATCTGCTCGCGCGTCACACTCACGCGATCGTCTTCAGGCAGCGTGAACGCCACGCCGAGTGCGCGACCGCGCGGCACGATTGTAACCTTATGCAACGGATCGTTGCCCTTGATCTTGATCGCGCAGACGGCGTGACCTGCCTCGTGATACGCCGTCAGACGGCGCTCCTCATCGCGCATCACCAGCGACTTCCGCTCGGCGCCGAGCTGCACCTTGTCCTTCGCTTCCTCAAGGTCGGTCATGTAGATCTTGTCGTGTCCGCGACGCGCCGCCAGCAACGCACCTTCGTTCACGAGGTTGGCCAGATCTGCGCCGGCCATGCCTGGCGTGCCCTTGGCCAGCACGCGCAGATCGACATCATCTGCGATCGGCTTGTTTCGCACGTGCACACGCAGGATGCCTTCGCGACCGCGCAGATCCGGCGAGTCGACCACGATCTGACGGTCGAAACGACCCGGGCGCAGCAGCGCCGGATCGAGCACGTCGGGACGGTTCGTGGCCGCGATCAGGATCACGCCTTCGTTGCTCTCGAAACCATCCATCTCAACCAGCAGCTGATTGAGCGTTTGTTCGCGCTCGTCGTGACCACCGCCCATGCCCGAGCCGCGATGACGGCCGACAGCGTCAATTTCATCGATGAAGATGATGCACGGAGCGCTCGCCTTCCCCTGCTCGAACAGATCGCGCACGCGGCTCGCACCGACGCCGACGAACATCTCGACACAGTCTGAACCGGACATACTGAAAAACGGGCGACCCGCTTCACCAGCGACGGCGCGTGCCAGGAGCGTCTTGCCGGTGCCCGGCGGGCCGACCAGCAACGCACCCTTCGGCAGACGGCCACCAAGCTTGGTGAACTTCTGCGGGTCCTTCAGAAACTCGATGATCTCCTGCAGCTCGACCTTCGCTTCGTCAGCACCGGCGACATCGGCAAACGTGACTTTCGGCGTATCACCGGTCAGCAGCTTCGCCTTGCTCTTGCCGAACGAAAATGCTTTCGCGCCACCGGCCTGCATCTGACGGAAGAGGAAGAGCCAGAAGCCGAAAAGGAGCACATACGGCAGAATGTTGATCAGCACCGACGCGATCGACGTCCGCGCCTGCTTGGCACTCACATCCACGCCGGCGTTGCGCAATTGCTTCTTGTCTTCTTCGGTGATGTCGCCGACAAGCGCCGCGGAGAAACGCGTCACGTCCTTACCGTCCACCGAGATCGGCTGCTTGGTCTCGACCTGGACTTCGCGCCCTTCCACCACGACAACCTTTTTCAGGTTGCCCTTGGTCAGTTCGCGGTCGTACTGCGTCCACGTCAGGACAGGCGCATCGGAATTCCCCCCCTTGGTGAGCGTGACGAAGGTCACCGGGATCAGGATGATCAGCACCCAGAAGGCAAGCGTCTTGGAGAACTTGCTCCAGTTGAAACCGCCGCCCTTGTTCGGGCTCGGGTTATTCGGCATGACGGGCATTACAGCAGACTCGCAATGTAAGGAACGTGACGGAAGCGCTCGGCGTGATCCAGGCCGTAACCGACCAGAAACTCGTTCGGCGCATCAAAACCAACGAACCGCACCGGGTGCGACAATTCGGTCGCAATGTTCTTGTGCAATAGCGCGCAAATCTCGAGCGACGCCGGCTTCCGCTCACTCAGCAAATCGACGAGGCGCGCCAGCGTGCGCCCCGAGTCCACGATGTCTTCCACCAACAGGATATGCTTGCCTTCCAGTTTCGTTTCCGGATCGTACAACAGGCGCACATTTCCGCTCGAAACGGTGGCATCGCCGTAACTCGATGCCACAAGAAAATCGACAGCCAGCGGCCGGTGCACCTGACGCACCAGATCACTCACAAAGATGAAGCTGCCTTTCAGGAGCCCAAGCACAAGCAGATCGCCGTCGGGGTACGCCGCCGTGATCTCCTCGCCCAGCTCCCGGCATTTCGCCGCCAGTGCCGCTTCATCAAACACCACGCGCCTGACTGCGCGTCCTTCCAACCGCGGGTCCGCCGCCGACACGTCACTCACAGATCCGGTCGTCTCCCGATGACATCCTGGTCATCGCGTTGCGCGTCGTTGCGGCTCGCCTGACAGAAGCCCGTGACATCGTGCCGGACGCAATCGCAGCCCACCGCCGCGCCTGCCCTGCACTCTCCCCGTAAGATAAAGCTCAGTCGACCCCGGTGTGGTGCCAGCCGATTGGCCGGCGTACCGCACCGCGCCGCGCGTCAGACCGATGCAGCGTCCAGCACGACCGCTCACTGCTCACGATGACGCCACCCGAGAGCGGCATCCGAAGCCCGGTACCACTCTTGGTTGTAAACGATGCCAGTCGGGCGGTTCCTCGCCGATCCAGCACAACGCCCACCCGACCCGCAACATCCGGCCAGAAGAGCGCCGCTTCATCAACGCTCGGCAGACGCTTCGCGTCACGCGGCACCACTACCGCGCCATCGTTTTCCCGCACGGATGGTGCCCAACTCCTGTCTACGGCCGCGGCTACATCGCGGCGCCACTCTGCCGCACGCCGGCCCACATCAAGCAACCAGTCCCGAAATCCCGGCGACACACGCTCGAGCCTCGGCAGGATTTCCAGCCGAACGCGATTCCTGAGGAATCTGAGGTCGCCGTTGGACGGGTCGTCCACGAAGGGCACTCGCTGAGAAAGCACGTATTCCCTGATCGTCGATCGGTCCAGCTGCAACATTGGCCGCACCACCGGTCCCGGCGCCAGCAAGCCCGCCAGACCGCGCACGCCTGATCCGCGCAAAAGCCGGATGAACACCGTTTCCGCCTGATCGTCGCGCGAATGCGCGGTGGCGACGGGCGAACCGAACTCGGAGGCAACGCCATGCAGGAATTTCCATCGCGCGGCGCGCCACGTCGCCTCGGTGGCAGCGAGAGACGTGGCGCGACCGATGCGGACCGGAAGCCCGTGGGCGAATGCCCACTCCGCCACAAGGTCAACCGCGGCCCTCGCTGACGCGCCGGTGCCGTGATCGAAGGTCGCAATCGCGCGGACGCAAGCCGGTGACGTTGTCAGCAACGCATCGGCCATCATCATCGAATCGGCGCCACCTGAGATCGCGAGCACGGCCGGCGCTTCAAGCCGCACCTCCGGCACACTCTCGCGCACCACGCTCCGCGTCGCTAGAATTCCGTGCGTACCCTCTACCGGTGGAGTTGGCGTGGAAACGAACGGCATTCTCGGCACTTTGTGGATGGGAATCGGGCTCGGCTCGTACTTCCTGGCGTTGACCTGGATCAACGTGTTACTCGGGTCCTTCCTGAGCCCGCTCTTCATCGTGCCGCTGACCTGGCTTCAGGACAAGATCGTCGCCAAGCCGAATTCGCGCCGCTGACTCACGATCGCGATACAGTTTGAAAAGCGAGAGCGGGGCGCACTTCCACGGGAAGCGCGCCCCGCTCTCGCTTCATGTGTGCGCGGTCAGTCGCCGTTGGTAAGCGCCTGACCATACAGCTCGTGCGCCGGCAGCACCACGCGCTGACCAAGCGTGATCGCCTGACCGGCGAATTCATCCAATCCACCGCCGTGATATCCCGCTTCGCGATGCTCGGTTGTGTCGACACCCGCGAGTTCATCGGCAAGCGAGATCCGAATCTTTGTGACGGCGTTCACCGCAAACACAACCACCGGCGTCATCACACCGACGAATGCCACCGTTGCCAATACCGCGATCGCCTGCACCAGCAGCTGATGCGGATTACCGGCCAGCAGGCCGTCGGCGCCGTCCTTGTTGATGACTTTCGTGGCGAAAATGCCGGTGGCGAGCGCGCCCACGATGCCAGCGATTCCGTGACACGCGAACACGTCGAGCGCATCGTCAACACTCGTCTTCGCGCGCACCTGGATCGCGCCGTACGCGCACACCGCACCGACGGCACCGATCGCGATTGCGGCAGTCGGTGACACGAATCCCGCCGCCGGTGTGATCGCCACCAGACCGGCGACGGCGCCGGTTGCTGCGCCAACGGCCGTCGCGTGACGGGTGCGAATGAACTCGACCGCGATCCAGCCGATCAGGCCGGTGGCGGCGGCGGTGTGCGTTGTGATCACCGCGTCAGCAGCAATGCCGTTGGCAGCCAGTGCCGATCCGCCGTTGAATCCGAACCATCCGAACCAGAGTACGCCCGCGCCAAGCAATGTGAGCGGCACGTTGTGCGGCAGAAGCGCCTGACGACCCGCATCGTGGCGTCGACCAAGCATCCGCGCCAGAACCAGCGCTGCAACGCCGGCGCTGATGTGCACCACTGTGCCGCCCGCGAAATCGAGCGCACCGAGTGTGCGCAGCCAGCCGCCGTCAGCCCATACCCAGTGTGCCAGCGGGACGTACACCAACGCTCCCCATAGCAGCGAAAACAGCAGGAAGGCAGAAAACCGCATGCGCTCCACGACCGCGCCGCTGATCAAGGCCACCGTGATTCCTGCGAACATCATCTGATAGGCGGCATGCAACACGTGTGGCACTCCGGCGCTGTACGTCGGATTCGGGTCGGCGCCAACTCCGCGCAGTCCAATCCACGCCAGGTCGCCGAGCCACGATGAGCCCTTTGAAAACGCGAGCGAATATCCGGCCACAACCCAGAACACCGACACCACCGCCAGCGCGCCAAAGCTCATGACCATCGTGTTCAACACAGCGCGATTGCGTGTAAGGCCGCCGTAGAAACAGGCGAGTCCCGGCACCATCACCAGCACCAGCGCAGTGGAGACAAGCACCCACGCAGTGTCACCCGCCACCAACGTCGCGGCGGCGTTCACGCGTCGGCCGCCTGCTGCGCGAGTCGCTGTACGCGATCGGCGGTGACCGGCGTCAGAGCCGCAGTGTCCTCTTCGCCAGTGCGAATGCGTATGACACGATCGAGGTGCTGCACGAAAATCTTGCCGTCACCGACATTGCCCGTACGCGCGGAGGACAGAATGGCGGCGATCGTCGGCTCGACGTAGTGCTCCGACACCGCCATTTCCACTTTCACCTTTTCGTGAAACTCGAGCACCACCGTCTCGGCGCGATATTGCTGCACGATTTCGCGCTCACCGCCGTGCCCCGACACGCGGGAGAACGTCACGCCGGTGACGCCGGCTCTGAACAGCGCGGCCTTCACTTCGGCCAGGCACTCGGGTCTGATGATGGCGGTGATCAGCTTCATGACTGGCGCGGGCCCCGTGGTAGCGTGAGGGGGATGTCGGGTTGCGGCCTGCGGCGGCGGCGGCCGTCCATGATGGCGAGATCCAGTTCGGAATGCTATCCGCGGCGCATGACCTTCCGATGAAACCCGGGTCGGGCGTGACGGCCCGGCGGTGCCGGGATGACTCAGCCCGATCCGCTATCCTTGGCGTGGCGTACCCGTCTTGCGGCGCCGACCCGACCCTCTCTTCCCTGCAATGCCTCGAATTTCAGCCGCGGCCGGTGTCCTGATCCGTGCTCTGATCCTCATCTGTTCTGGACTTGCCGTAGCCGCGCCAGTTGGCGCTCAGGATATCGTCCGAAGTTCGGCCCCCTGGCGAACGCTGCAGACCCAGTGGTTTGAGGTGCATTACCCGTTGGACACAGAAGCGTGGGCGCTGGATCTCGCGCCGCGACTGGACGCCATGCACGATGCGGTCGCAACGCTGGTGGGATACGCGCCGCCAGGGCGCACCACGATCCTGATCGACGACCCGTACAACGTCGCGAATGGCAAAGCGCTGCCCCTGCTCGGCGCACCGGTCATTCACCTCTGGGTTACGCCGCCTGGGCCAACGGACCAGATCGCGAATCATCGTGGCTGGGGCATCAAGCTCACCTCGCACGAGTTCGGCCATATCGCGCACCTCTCGCGCCCGGCGCGCCGCACGCAGTGGTTCTGGCATCTGATGCCCGCGCAAGTCAGCCCGTTGGCGGCGTACACACCGCGCTGGGCGCTGGAGGGATACGCCACCTGGATCGAGGGACAAATTACTGGCAGCGGACGGCCGCATGGCGCGTGGCGACCCGCGTTGCTCAGGGAGCTGGCCCTCGCGGGGCGTTTGCCGAACTATGCGGCGCTGAGTGCCGGCGGCGGCTACAAAGGCGGCAGCATGGCCTATCTCGCCGGCTCCGCTTTCTGGGAGTGGCTGGCGGCGCAGCGTGGTGACAGCTCGATGACGCTGGTCTTCAGGCGTCAGAGTGCGCGCATTGCGCGTTCGTTCGATGAATCATTTCGTGGCGTGTATGGTGATGCGCCGGCCACCATGTACGCACGCTTCAGTGCCGAACTTACGGCGAAGTCCTTTGCTGTCGATACGGCGCTGCGCGCGCGCGGACTGGTTGAAGGCACACGGCTGGCGCGGTTCACCGGCTTCGTTGGCGGCCCCGCGCTGACCGCCGACGGCCGGCATATCGCGCTCGCGCTGCCGGGACAGGGCGCGTCACCGCGAGTGATCGTCACGACACCGGACACGCAGCTTGTGTCGAAGGCGGAACGCGAGCAGCTCGCGCGATCGTTACAACGGGATTCGCAGGATGTGGCAGCCGTGCGGATTTATCCACGATTCGCGAAGCCGCTCGCGACACTCACGGCGCGACGCGGCCGCATATTCGGCAACCCGCGCTTCATCGACTGTGCTGGCAATCTGCTGCTGCTTGAATCGTGGAGCACCCGTCACGATGGAACGCAGCGACCCGATCTCGCAATCTGGAACGTGCAATCAGACGCCGTGCGATTCGTGACTGACGGCGCGGCGGTACAGGATGCCGACCCGTCGCCGGATGGAACGCGCGCCGCAGCGATCCGCTGCGTTGGCGGCGTGTGCGATCTGGTGCTGGTGTCGCTCTCCATCGGCGCAGTGACGACGCTGCAGCACGGCGCGCCCACAAAAGTTTACAATCATCCACGCTGGTCGCCCGACGGCTCGCGTATCGTAGTCAGCGTGCAGGATCGTGACGGCCTGTGGCGACTGGCACTGGTAGATCCGACAACACAGGTGCAAACCATCGTCACTCCCGACGACGACGTGAATCGTCACTCGGCGAGCTTCGCAGCGCGCGGCAAAGAGCTGCTCTACGTGAGTGAACTGAACGGCATTCCGAACATCGAGTCGTTGCGAATCGCTGACGGTGTTCGCACCACACGTACGCGCGTTGAAGGGAGCGTGTACGAACCCGCCGCGATGCCGGACGGCAGCGTGCTGTACCTGTCAGAGTACGCGAGCGGGATGGATCTGCGACGCGTGGATGCCACCAGCAGTGTTGAAGGTGACCCGATCGGACCTGACGCCGCGCGGCTGGTGCCGGCGATGCCGCGGGCGCGCGAGGCGGGTATCGCGCTCCGGAGCGCGCCGTTGGCCGCCTCCACACCATACGGCGTCGGCCCGCGTCGCTATCGTCTGCTGGGGCAGACGGCGATGGCGCGTGATGGATTGATGCAGAGTGGCGCCCTGTCGAGCGCCGACCCGGTGAATCGGTTGACGTGGATGCTTTCCGGCATGGGTGGTACCAAACCGGCATGGCGTGGCGGCGTGGCGACTGCGGCGTGGTATGGCTCGCGACCGCACGCGCGCGCCGAAGCGTTCTGGCTCGAGCAGCGCGCAACATTGCAACGCAATGCGTCATCAGTTGATGCGGACGACATTCGCATCGCCGGTGGTTCGCTGGGCGCCGAGTTGCCGCTCAGGGGAACGTCAGCGGCCGAGCGGATCGGCGTGAGCCTGTTCGCCGGATCGATGCAGCAGCGCGGCTTCACGACGAAATCACGCATGCAGGTTTCAGTGGCGGGAGGCGCAGGCTTCGTGACAGGATGGCGCGCCGCCGTCGGGGCATCGTCACGCGCCGCAATTGGTCAGCTCGGAGACAGTGCATTCGCGCGCCTGAACGCCGGCGCCTACGTCTCGGTTCGCGGTACGCGCATTGATGCTCGAGCGTATCGCGCGAGCAACGGTACCCCGCGATTCGAGCAATTCAGTGCCGGCGGATTTGGTGCGCCGATCACCGACGACGCCACGCTCGCACAGCGGGTGGGGATACCGGCGTTTCCGGTCGGCATTGCACGCGGTCGCGAGCTGTATGAATTGCGCATTACGCATCCGGCGCCATTTCTGCCCGGTACGATCTACGCGCACTCCGTGGGCACGACCTGGAAGGTCAGCCAGCATTCGGCCGTGATTGGCATCGAGCAGGCGTTTGATCTCGACTATCTCGGACTGGTCGGGCTGCCGCGTCTGCACGCATTGGTTGGCGCGGGGCGGATTGTACGTGGCCCGCTCGCCGACAAGGGATCGGCGTATCTGGCGCTCGGTTGGCGTCCGTGAAGTGCGCGGTCACCCTACAGCTGCACAGGAACTTAAATCGCTCGCTGCCGAGTGCACTGCTGGCCTGAATACCGCAGAGGCCAAAAACAGTACCGACAACGCGTCCACGCCGCCAATTGTCGCGACAACAGGGGAATGCGCGCATTTGCTTTCCCGTGTGACGCGTTCGCGTGCCTCCTTGATGCGCGTCAAGAGTCACCTGCGTGAACACTGATGAACATCGCCAGATCGTTCGGGTCCGGTGTGCGATACCCTACCGATTCGTCGTGTTGTCGAGGAACGGCCGGTTGGTAGCCGTCGTCGATGTGACGGTGATATCACCACGCGCACTGACGGTGTAGATCTTCCCCGCCGAGAGCGACACTGCGGCGCGACTGATGGTGTTTGTACCGATCCCCGACAGTCGCGCTCCGATGTCGTACACACCACCCGGAATAGCAGTGAACGCCCCCGCACCCTTGTACGCGACGGCTGCGCCCACTGGCACTTCCGCGGCCGTCGTCGTGCTCTTCGCGAACAAGGTCAATGGCTGGGAGTTGGAGATCGCGTTTACGAATCGCACGTATGCCTGCGTGAAATCAATCGCGGCGGGGATCGGATCTTCAACAACGAAGGCCTCGACAGTCTTCGCCGTTGCATCGTAAAAGCCACTCATGTAGTACGAGTACGCCTTGCCGGAGACGATTGTCGCGCTGACCGAGGCGACGGTGAGGTCCTTGTCCGTGGCGGCCGCGATCTTGCCGGTGAACGTGTACTGCGCCGGCGCGATGGCGGAATAGAATCCACCGGCGGCCACGCTCCCGTACGCCGTACCGAGTACCGCTTCCGTGCCACTGGCGGAGACGATCGCCGTCAGCTTCGTCCCGTCGGCGTAGAAGTTCACCTGGGGCGCGTTGACGCCGTAGTTGTAGAACCGGACGCTCGCCTGTGGTGCCGATCCTGTGAGCTCCTGGACACCGTTCCTGTCACATGAGGCAAGCGCCACGGCGCCGACAAGCAGCGCCATCGATCTGAAGAGATGCATGGCTGATTACGGTTGAATGATCCAGAGCGGCTTCGTATGGTAGTCCAGCGCAAGCCCGCCAATGGCATCCAGCCCTGGCCTGTTCCACACATACTCCGAGTTGAACCGCGGACGGATACGCTGGACGATCTTGCCGCCGTTGTCGGGAAAGAGGTTGGTCGGCGGTACGAATCCCGGAAATATCTGCCCCGCACCGGCCGGATCGAGATCCGTGTAGTGGTAGCGTCGCAGATCCATCCAGATCTCGTTGTGTCCCCATCCGAACTGCGCGATGTACTTCTGTGACATGATACGGGTCAGCGTCAGGTCTCCTGGTGCGACGGGTACGACCGCCGGATTCGCGAGGAACGCGGCTTTCTCGGCCGCCGTGATCTGCGTCGGAGACTGATTGTTGTCGAAATTCCTGGCGTTGACGAAATCGATATGCGCCGAGATACCGTTCCGGTACGCGACGAGGGCGGTCGCGAGGTCATTCTTCTTGTAGGCGGCCTCCGCCTTGATGAACTGCAGCTGCGCATACGTCATCAACGGCATCTTCGCTTTGTCGTCGAACAGGTAACGTCCTGGCAGCTGCAAGCCGCCGGTACCGGCATAGCCATAGAAGTTGTTCGGCTGCTGCGCGGCGGTGAACGCACCGAATCCAATGACATTGACGTCGAGGCCGCGGTACACACCGTCCGGCGCCGACGGCAGCATCCGGCTGAGCCGCGGGTCAACCACGCCGCCGAACGCTGTCCCGTTGAGCAGCCCAACGACAAACTGCGTCGGCCGGTATGACTGCAGATTGCCTCGCGTGCGGCCAAAATAATTGATGTCGTCGTTCTGCGTGCCCGGATACGTCAGCAGCGGATCGTCCGCGTTACTCGCGAATGAGAGGTTCACCAGCGCGATCACGCTGTCCGGCTTGTACGACGACTTGTTGGCGTAGTGGTTCAGGTTCAGGGCCAACATGCCATACGCCAGCTTGAGCCATTTCGTCCGGTCGCCGTTGTATATCTTGTCCGTCCTCGCGAGATACGCCTGGTCCACCGCACCATCGGTACGCTGAAGGCTCTTGATGGCCTCGGTCAACAGCCGCTGGATTTCAGTGTACGCGTACTCCTGCGTGTCATAGTTGAAGCTGAACTTTGTCTGGTCGATCGCTTCCTTGACGATGATTTCGCCGTGGAGGTCGGTCGTGACCTGCCAGCCCCACGCCTTGAGGATGTACGCAACACCAAGCAGGTCCCAACGCTCTTCGGCCTGGGCTTTGGTGGTCATGTCCACCAGGTTCTGCCCGAGCGACCAGTACACGTCGCGCCACTGCTGCGCGCCGTTGTCGCTCGATGGGTCGTAGCCCATCCGGTCCCACGTTCCGAGCGCGGTGCCCGGCAGCGCCCACTCCTGCGCGTATCGGCCGACGAAACGCGCATCGAGCTGCGGCGACGTCACCATCCAGTGGAGCATCGGTGACAGGTACAGATTCGCCGAGACGACCTGCGGGCCATTCGGATTCGTATTGACGTCGAGGAAATCCTTACACCCCGCATTCACTGTCAGCAGGCTGGCGAGCAGCGCGACGCGTGTGCGCTTCAGCAGCGCGCGCGTGATCGGGGTGGCGCGCATGAAATGCACGGTATCGTTGCGTTCACTGAGTCGTGACATGGTCAGTACCTCACCGTAAGGCCAAACGCCACGCCGCGCGGCATGGGGAAGTTTCCGTAGTCGATTCCGGTGGCACCC
>JANMWU010000040.1:0-2013 GCA_031380785.1 Gemmatimonadaceae bacterium | reverse complement strand
GCGGACCATGGCCACTCAGCTCGATGCGGGACGGAAAGCGGCCACAGAGGCGGCGCGCCTTGGCGCGTTCCGCGAGACCGCGCGGCGCGTGGCGCACGAGCTGAAGAATCCGCTGACGCCGATTCGCTTCGCCGTCTCACGCCTGCGACAGACCGCCGCTCCTGAGCTGCAGGAAACAATCGACGTACTCGAAATCGAAACGCAGCGTCTCGATACACTGGCAAAAAACTTCGCGCAGTTCGGCCGGCTGCCGGATGGTCCGGTGGCAGAAGTGGATGTGGCCGAGCTGCTGCGGTATGCGACGCGTGCAACGCTGCCGCCAAGCACGACCCTCACCCTGGATCTTCCCGATACGCTGCCGTTCGTGGAAGGGCATCACGATCCGCTGTCGCGGGCGGTGAGCAATATCCTGCTCAACGCGACCGATGCTGCGGGACCGAATGGGACTATCACGGTGACAGCGCGCGCCATCGAACTGCCGGTGCCTTCAATCAGTATTGCCGTGCACGACACCGGTCCGGGAATCGCCGCCGACACGCTCGGTCGCATCTGGGAACCGTACGTCACCACCAAGCCAGGTGGCACCGGCCTTGGACTCGCCATCGTGCGTCAGACCATTCTCGCGCACGGCGGCAGTGTCGATGCCACCAGTGCACCAGGGCGCGGCACCACAATCACGCTCACATTGCCGCGCATCTGCAGTACCCCGAATTCCGGCGCGGCATTATGAACGAAGACATCGTCGTCCCAATTGCGTTCTTCATATCCGTCGTCGTGGTCGTGATCGTCGTGCCGATCGTACGCGCTCTCGTGCGCCGGTCGGAACGGCAGGCGATTCCGGCTGGCCTTACACCGGAACTCGCAACGCGACTGGACCGGATCGAAGCGATGGTCGAAACGGTTGCGGTTGAAGTGGAGCGGCTCTCCGAAGGGCAGCGATTCACGACGCGGCTGCTGTCGGAAGGAGCGGGACAGGCAATGATGCGGAACTCACGCGCGGCGGCTCCTGCGGCAATGGAAATCAACGAGACGGTGACAAATGCGTGAATTTTTTCAGGGATCGACGCCGGCGCCCGCGCGCGCGGCGACATCACTCGATGCGGAGAATGCGCGGCTCGATGCACAGCTCGAACTGGCAGCGAAGAAAGCGGCACTGGCAGGAATGCAGCGCGCCGGTTCAGGCGCCGAAGCACCGCCGGCGCCGGCCATTCCAGTCGTTGCAACAGGCGGCACCGTCACGATCGAAAAAGACGGCAAGACCATCACACTCGAAAACCCAACTGCGGAGCAGCTCGCGGCCGTGACATCCGGTGGGACATCGCAGCGCGGCGGCGACGTGAGCGGCTGGCAGGCGGTGGCGCTGACCGGCACCGTGGTGTGGGGCATCGCGGCGGTGGTCTGGATATACCTCGCGCATCGCCGCCGCAGTCAGGGTCGCGGCACGCTGGCAAATGCACAAACAGACACGCGGATGGCACGCATCGAGAACGCGATCGAATCGATCGCGGTGGAAGTTGAACGCATCAGCGAAGGACAGCGATACGCTGCGCGTATGCTGTCTGAAGGAGCAGCGATGCCGGTCAGCGTTGCTGATCGCGGCGCCAGTGTGTTGCAGAACCGTGGAGATGTCTGACAATGCGCACTTTGACGATGCAGAATCCCGGCGAAGTTGCTGCGGCGGCGGCCGCTCAGGCTCGCGGCGCGGCCGACATGGCCCGCGTGCAGGCGCAGGCAACGCGCGAGGCCGCACAGGCGCAGCGCGAAGTGGCGCAGGTGATCAAGCAGGCGACTCGTGACGCCGCCCAGGCACAGCGCGATGCGGCGCAGGCACAGCGCGTTGCGCAGAGCGCCGGTCAGGACGCCGGCGCGCCGGTGACGATCACGATCACCACGGCCGACGGCAAAACGATCACGCTCCAGAATCCGTCCGCGGACGCGCTGGCGCAGGTTGGGTTTCCGGTCAAAGTCGAGCAGCAGGAGCAGGTTGACCCTGGCCCGTACATCGTCGGCGGC
>JANMWU010000036.1:0-1897 GCA_031380785.1 Gemmatimonadaceae bacterium | reverse complement strand
ACGATCGCCAGAGCCAGCACGATCACGAGGCGAATCGCGCCAAGGATCACCGCGATCAGGAACAGCCACTGGATCGACACCTGCAGCAGACCGACAGTGGAAAATGCGGCCAGCGTGAAGCCGCGCGAGAACGCGCTGGTGCGTGGCAGTGGCGGCATCGCCTGATCACGCGTGAGGCCGATCAGTTGCGACAGCAGCACGACCGTATCGCCGTGCGCGCGCAGCGAGTCGATCAGCGGACCAATCGCGGCCACCGTCTGACTGCGATCGCCGCCACTGTCGTGCAACAGCACCACATTTCCCTTTGAGCGCGCATCGAGCACGTTCTCGACGATCTTCTGCACACCGGGCTCCAGCCAGTCATCGGAATCCACGTGCAGACCGACAGTCACGTAGCCCAGATCATTCGCGATGCCGACCGGACCGAGTTCGTCTTCCGTCGTCGGTTCTGCATCTCCAAAGTACGGTGGACGAAACAACGCCGTGCGGCGATCGGTGATGGCCTCGATCAGGCGCTCTGTCGCGTCCAGCTCGAGCCTCGTCAGGAACGGAGGCGAGAGAGCGAGGTTCGGATGCGTGAAGGTGTGATTGCCGAGTTCATTGCCCTCGGCCATGATGCGCCGCGTGAGCGGAATGTTGCGCAGCGAATTCTCTCCGATGATAAAGAACGTCGCGTGCACGCCGCGTGATGCCAGTGTGTCGAGAATGCGCGGCGTCCAGCGCGAATCGGGGCCGTCATCAAAGGTCAGGGCTACTTTGTGCACTGCACGCGACCCTGCCCGCTCGATCACGAACGGCGTCGGAACGCGCTTCCAGTCCACGCTCGTGATGAGCTCCGTGGCTGAATCGAGTCCGACCACACGCAATCCTGGTGTTGGTTTCGACTCAACACGCAGCAGCTCGCCGTTACCGTTGAATTCCACATCGTAGCCCGGCGCGATCGCGGCCAGATCCTTCACCGGATTCGGCACGGCCTTTGGATCGAGCACACTCCACAGCGACGGATCCTCGGCACCCAGTCGCCAGATCGCCACGCCGCGCGCATTCAGTCGCGATGTCGTCGCCAGCTCGTTCCAGGCGGTGGTCGCGTCGAGAAACCAGACCTGATGCTCCACCGAATCGGATTCGGTCCACGTCGCGACCGGGTTCTGCGCATCAGATGGATACGTCACTTTCCCGTTGTTTTCGCGAACGAGGCGCATCACTTCGGCGAACGTTGCCGCGTCGGCGGGCCGGCCATCACCGGTGTCGTTCCAGTGATAGCCGTAGGTGCCGATAGCGAAGATGGCTTTCTCTGGATTGATCAGCGTCAGCGCGCGCACGGCGCCCGAGTCGTACCACGGCTGACTCGCTACCGGCCCCGGATCACCAGTGACATAGTGCTCGTCGTACAGCATCACGACCGCGTAGTCCGCATTGGTTCCGGCGCCGCGCAATTCGGCATCGTCAGCATCCGACGCCACGGTTTGTAGCACGAGTCCATTGGCGGTGTGCAGTGCCGTGCGCAATTCACTGACGAACAGGCCGAGGTTCGGCTGCATCTCGGCGCCGATGTTTTCGATGTCGACGGTGATGCCGGCCAGGCCGTAGCGCTTTACGCCAGCAAGCAGTTGCGCGATGTCTCCTGCTCGCGCCGCCGGTGATTCGACCAGCTGACGCGCGCGCTTGTCGTCGAATTTATGTGTGATCGGGTCGACGTTGGTGAGCATCGCGAACAGGCGCGGTCGTTCGTCGGCCGGAAAGGTCGCGATCAGCGCCAGCACGTCCTTCTTCTTCACATCGCCAAGATTCCACGACACCGAGTCGCCGTGCGCGGCCAGAAACGCCCATTCGCCGGCCACCCAGTCCATCTCGCGCGCGTGCAGCTTGAGCGCAGCAAACGAGTTGTCATCCCAGT
>JANMWU010000021.1:0-3930 GCA_031380785.1 Gemmatimonadaceae bacterium | reverse complement strand
GACCGCGCCGGCGGACAGCGAGCAATCGATTCCGGTCGGATCTGACATCACCCGTCCGCTGCCTGAGCCGCTGCCGCCGACCGTCAGAGCGACGGTGGTTGGAGCGGGTTCAGTGACGTGCGTCTGCTCGGACTTTTTGCTACCGCCGGAGCAGGCAGAAAGTGCAGCGACGGCAAGAACTGCCGACAGAATTTGCCGGGCCGTGACGTCAGGGCGACGACGTGCGAGAGCGGGGAAGTGAGGCATCGCAGGGCGGAAATGGGCGCCAGAGGAGACGGTCGCACATGATTGACACAATCCGCGTCAATCGCGCCCTGCCACAAAAAGCAATTGCCGTGCGCGTTATTTCTGTCTGCCGCGGTGACGCAATGGCAGGCTCGCTCCGGCCGAAACACAATCACAGCAGCCCGCTGACCGGCAGCGGTTCGCCCTCAGCAAACCGGCTCGGACGCAGCGCATGCATGTCCAGCGAACGCGTCGCGCCGTCGCAGAGCAGTTCCGCCGCCAGCTGACCGAGAATCGGCGAATGCATCACGCCATGTCCCGATGACCCGTTCACCAGCAGCAGATTCCCGCACTCTGCAGCGTATCCGAAAATCACGGACTTGTCGGGGCTCATTTCGTAGAGCCCCACCCAGTGCGCCGATGGATCGAGTTGCGCATGCTCGAATGCGGTTGAACGCTGTCGGGCGATCGCCCACACGCGCTGCACAAGATCCTGATCGACATCCAGCGCGTACGGATCCTGGCGTGGCGTGTCCACTGGCCAGTTGAGCAACGCGCGGCCATCGCGCACCCGATAGTGAAAGGCATCGCGTGCCCAGATGGTCATGGTCGCCGCATCATCGAGCATCGCGATGGGATGCGTAGCGGCAACTTGCCGGCGCGTGGGCTTCACCGGCAGATCGACTCCGGCCATTGCGGCGATGCGGGCCGACCATGGGCCGGCAGCGTTCACCACCTGGCCCACCGCGATGCGATCGCCCGCGACATCCACATGCGTGATGCGTCCAGATGCGTCGCGCTCCATGCCGCGCACCGCCGCATTCCACTGCACATGCACACCACCGCGTTGCGCTGCGTCGAGATATCCCCGCAGAATGCTGAGCGGACGGATCGTGCCGTCTGTCGGACACCATGCCGCACCTACGACACCGTCCAGAATCGCGTGCGGACTGATGCGCGAGGCTTCATCGACGCTGATCTCACGCGCCTCGGTGAGACCAGCCGCATGCTGCACATCGCGCGCGGCCCGGAACACCGCCAGCGTCGCTTCATCATCAGCCAGAAACAGATAGCCGACCGGATTGTATTCGGGATCGACACCGGTGTCGTCGGCAAATCGTTGCAGCTTTGCGCGTGCGAGCAATGACAGCTGCACATTGATCGTGTTCGCGAACTGACCGCGATAGCCGCCGGTCGCTTTGCCGGTGCTGCCGGCGCCCGCCTCAGGCGCCGCGTCCACCACCAACACATCACCGCCACCCGCGCCGCGCTGCTGCAGATGCCACGCCACCGACGCGCCGATCACGCCACCACCGATCACCAGGGTCGAAACAGAGCGGGTCATGACGCAATTCTATATGATTCCCCGTCCGCCGTGAGCCCCGCGCCAGCGTCCTCCTCATCCCTCGTCTGCGCCATGAACGACGCCCTGATCGCCGCTGCCAAGGCAGCCTTTCCACCCGACATTCCCGGCATCACACTCGGTGCAGTCATGACGGGCACGGACATCGATCCGCAGCCGCTGGTGCGGCTTCCGCTGTCGATGATGACGCGGCACGGTCTCATTGCCGGTGCCACCGGCACCGGCAAGACAAAGACGCTGCAGCTGATGGCCGAGCAATTGTCGGCGCAGGGCGTGCCGGTGTTTCTGGCCGACGTGAAAGGTGATGCGGCCGGCATTGCGATGGCAGGCGAATCGAATGCCAAGGTTGATGAGCGTGCAAAGGCCACCGGCTACAAGTGGCAATCATCGGCGTATCCGGTGGAGCTGCTGTCGCTCACCGGTGCCACGGGTGGTCAGCTGCGCGCCACGGTCTCCAGCTTTGGCCCGCTGCTGCTCGCGAAAGTGCTTGGCCTGAATGAGACGCAATCCAGCGTGCTCGCGCTCGTTTTCAAGTATTGCGATGACAAGGGGCTGTTGCTGCTCGACCTGAGTGACCTGCGCCAGGTCCTGCAGTATCTCAGCGACGAAGGCGCGGCCGAATTGAAGGACTATGGCGGTATGTCGAAAGCCACCGTCGGCGTATTGCTGCGCAACATCATCGGACTTGAAGGGCAGGGCGCCGACAAGTTCTTCGGCGAGCCGGAATTCGACCTGAAGGATCTTTTTTCGGTCGAACGCGATGGTCGTGGCCTGATCTCGGTGCTCGAACTGAGCGACGTGCAAGACAAGCCGGCGCTCTTTTCCACGTTCATGCTGTGGATGCTGGCGCAACTGTACGCCGACCTGCCGGAAGTCGGCGATCTGCCGAAGCCGAAACTGGTCTTCTTTTTCGACGAAGCGCATCTGATGTTCGACGATGCCAGCAAGGCGATGCAGGACGAGATCGAGAAGGTCACCCGTCTGATCCGTTCCAAGGGCGTCGGTGTGTTCTACATCACGCAACATCCGAAAGACATCAACGAAACCGTCCTTGGTCAGCTCGGCAATCGTGTGCAGCACGCGCTGCGTGCATTCACGCCCGACGATGAAAAGCAGCTGCGCGCGACGGCGAACACGATCCCGAAGACGGAGTTCTATGACATCGAAGCCACACTCACATCGCTCGGCACCGGTGAGGCGCTGATCTCGACGCTGACGGCCAAGGGTACGCCGACACAGCCGTTCGCCTGTCACATGGTGCCGCCGTCGTCGCGCATGGGCCCTCTCACGGCCGAAGAAATCGCGCCGCGTCTGCAAACGCCGCAGGCCCGCAAGTACGCCACCGCCGTCGATCGCGAGTCGGCGCGTGAGGTGCTCGAAAAGCGACACGCGGACGCACAGGCCGCCGCGCCGGAGTCGGGTGCCGCGCCAGGAAAGGGCGGCGCGCGCGAGGAGGAGAGCGCGCTCGGTGCGTTTCTGCGATCGCCGGTGGCGCGTACCATCGCCGTCACCGTGGCCGGTACGCTCACGCGATCTGTGCTCGGCGCGCTGATGGGCAGGCGGCGGCGCTGACTCACAGCGCAAAATACCGACGGATTCAGTCAGCGACGTCGCGATGGAGTGTCTCGCGATCGACTGGTCGGGCGCGCTCAGTGGTGCGGCAGCGAAGATCTGGATCGCAAGCGCCGTCGGCGGTTCGCTGATGGCGCTGACGGCGCCGCTTGGCCACGCCCGAAGTCGGTGTTCCAGATCGGTGGCGCCGGTGCTGTCGGAACCGCCTCGATCCGCGGCATGCCGATGTTGCTGGCGCTGCGAGATGCCGGCTGGGCGGTGTGGCCGTTTGATGCGCCATCGACGCACACGCTGGTCGAGATTTATCCTCGACTCTTTACCGGACCGGTTGTGAAACGCGACGCCACCGCGCGTGCTGCGTTCCTCATCCGGAATTGCGTAACAGATGCGCGGAAATTTGCCGAGGCCATGATGGAGTCCGAGGATGCCTTCGACGCCGGCGTGTCGGCGGTGCGCATGAGCGAAGTCATTCATGCTTCACCGCTGCCGACCGTCAGGGATCCTCTGTCGCGGATCGAAGGCCGAATCTTTGTGCCCGCTGCGGTCAGCGCCCCGCGACGACCTTGATTGAGATTGGCGCCGAGACCAGCTCAGGTCCGATCACATGATGCTGATAGTCACCGAGCACCGCGCGCAGCGTGTGGCGGCCGAGTGGAACCGGCGCGCTCACCTCGATCTGTCCCTTGCCGTAGTGGATGTGCATGCTGTCAGCCGGGATGATGGTGCCGGCCGCGCCCGCCTCGGCGTCGATCAGAAGATGAAAATGTCCC
>JANMWU010000010.1:0-2943 GCA_031380785.1 Gemmatimonadaceae bacterium | reverse complement strand
CTAGCACGCTAGCCACCAGGCTCACGCCGCCGCTTCTCCGAAACTGAGATTCTGAGGTCAGGCCGGTTGGCGGCGCTGACGAAGCACGCCGGTACCAGACCGAGACTCTGCCCGAACGCCTGTTCGCTGCGGCCACGCGCGCGCCCATCGGGCTTCGCGCTAGCGAGGGATCGATTGCTCAACAATCCGACCTGAAACGGGAAGCGACGAATAGCGTTCGATGTGCACGTAATACGCCGGCGTGCCAACGGTATGGCCGGTCGCGTGCATTGTGTACACTCCTTTCGCTGCCCGCAATCAGTAGTCTTCGCGCAGCCGGATGCTGATCGTCTTTCGCGTTCGTGCATCGCGGAAACTCCAGCGGTCTCCGTCGCGGGATTGCAGCACACCGAAAGCGTTCACGCGCTCTGCCAGCGTCCGCGCATCGTCGTACGATGACAGATCGACAAGGACGGTGTCAGCAATCACGTCGGCGCTTTGCGCTCGCTGGGCATCTGCGCCGGTTGCGACCGGCGGCTGCGTCGAGCACCCAGCCAGGCAGAGCGCCAATGCAGCACGCAGTCGGTTTCGCGATGCAGTCATTCCTGCGACCCGGTCGGCCCACGCAGCAACATCGTCACCTCGTCGATCCCCGGCGCGAATCCCTTCACTGCCACCTCCGTCGCCACAAAACCGGCGCGCTCAAAGCACCCTGCGCTGCGCTGACTGGTTCGCACGCGAATCTGAAACACGCCGCACGACACAATCGGGCAATCCTGGTATCTAGCAAAGCCCGTCCCACGCCACGCCGGTGCCACGGCCGACTTACCATCCCCCACGCCAGGCCGCCGTTCGTCGGCGATCGGATGTAGCCGCCGCCGAATCCGGCTGTTTCTCCGCTGGCCGACGCCGCCATCAACAGGTCGCTCCGCGGCGCACCGAGAAATTCCTCCAACTCCTGCGTCTCGGCAGGCGCGAAGAGTTCCCGGCTATTGCTCGCGACCACAGACAGGACGGCGTCGCGATCCAGGGCGCTGTACGGGCGAATAGAAAATGCCGCGGAGTCGAGAAAGGCATCCGATACCGAAGACTGACAGAAGGGAATCGCGTTGCCGGACTGCGGCCTATACTTACCCGCGATGACTGAACCTGTGTCGCCGTTTCACGAATCCGTCAACCGGACGCTACTCCGCAACGTCGCCATCGCGCTGGCCGCTGGGCTTGGCATCGCGCTCCGTCTCGGCAGCCTCAGGCTCTGGCCTCTCACGGCAACCGTCGCACTCTTCTTCGCGCTCGGCGGACACTTGATTGAAGTCTGGTACCTCAACACGCTCCGCCCGCGCCTCACACCAACGCGCCTGACACTCATCGGCGCACGGTTCGCCACCTGGTTCGTCGGCGGCTCGATCCTCGGCCTCGCCGCATTTCGCATCGGATCGCTCATCCGTCCGCTATGGCGCATCTGGGACGCGCCTTGCTGAATGCGAGGGCTGCTGCTGATCGGCGCCGAAATCATCGTCCATACCGCGCTCGCCGCCCGCGGCAAACCGAATGCGTTCAACGCGCGCGGCTAACAACGCCGCGACTCGCGCAACAACGGCATTTGGAACTGAAACTGAAACTGCCTGACGCAATGGCGCTTCGCGCCACGCCAAGGAGCAAACTGCCGCCAAAGAGCCAACCGCCGCGAAAGAGCAACAACATTTGAATCAATTTCTACTGTCGCAGTTTTGCGTCCGTTCAGCCTTGTGTCCGTTCAGTCGTGTGTCCGTTCAGTGTTGCGGCTGTTCAGTTTTGCGGCTGTTCAGTTTTGCGGGGCGCGCAGCGCCCTTGCGTCACGCAGTTCCTTCTACGTCGTTGTGTCGTTGTCGTTGTCGTTGTCGTTGTCGTTGTCGTTGCGTCATTGCGTCGTTGCGTCAGGCAGTTCCATCTGCGTCGCTGCGGCTTTGCGTCATGCAGTTCCTTCTGCCTCTCTGCGTCAAGTAGTTGGTTCGTCGCGTTGAGGGGGAGCTCGATCGTCTTGCCTTTGTCTCACAAAGGCTCCGTCAGTACCCGATCGCAGCCCCAAACGCCCGCGGCTCCGACACCCCGTGCCACCCACCCGGTACGCGCCGGATCGCATTCACATTCGCGATGCCACCCAGAAACCCAACCGTGTGTCCCATCGCCTTCAATGAATCGACCGTAGCGACAGAGAAGCCGTTCATCTCGAGTCGCAGTTCGTCCGGCAACGCCTGATTGTGAATGCGCGGCGCACGCATCGCATCCGCCAGCGGCATGCCGAACTCAATCACATTCAGGATCACCTGACTCGTGGCCGAGATGATGCGCGGACCGCCCGCTGCGCCGGCCACCATCTGCACCTTACCCTGCGCGTCGAGCACGACGGTCGGCGACATCGCTGACAGCATGCGTTTCCCCGGCTGAATCGCATTCGCTTCGCCCTGCACCAGGCCAAACATGTTCGGCTTGCCCGGCTGCACCGCGAAGTCGTCCATCTGATCGTTCATCATGAAACCGACACTCGCCAGATACACGCCGCTGCCCCACGAGTTATTGAGCGTCGTGGTTGTTGCTACCGCACTGCCGTCGCCGTCCACCACCGAGTAGTGCGTTGTGTGCATCCCTTCAGCCATCTGCTGCGTGACCGACGGTGTCGGCGTCGCGTGCGCACGATCGATCGATGCATACAGTCCACGCGCGTAAGTCTTGCTCGTGAGCTGCGCAATCGGCACCGGGAAGAAATCCGGATCCGCCAGCTTGCTGTTGCGATCAATGAAGGCGCGCTGATAGGCGCTGCCCAGCAGATGCAGGTACGCCACGCTGCCGAATGCCGGCATGTGCGCTTCCTGCTCAAGGATGTTCATCGTTTCGGCCATCGTCACACCACCCGACGATGACGGCGGCATGCCAACCAGCGTGTAGTTGTGATACGTCCACACCAGCGGCTCGCGCCAGCGCGCG
>JANMWU010000891.1:0-1929 GCA_031380785.1 Gemmatimonadaceae bacterium | reverse complement strand
AGATGATCGAGCGGGCGCGCTCTTTGGTGACTGTCGTCTCGCGTGGCGAAGCTACCTCGTCCTGCGGTGTCCATCCATCATCGAACGCCTCGCGCTCCTCCCGCTCGAAGCGGCCTTGCGGAGCATGCGTTGCGCCGCGCGATTTTTCGACGGAGTCGGCGCGCGCCGCGTGCAGTGTGATTGAGCGCGTTTCGCTGCGCTGGTCGTTCGGCATCGGTACGGTCGGTAGAATGCAGCTTCGCTCGTCTTTGATCGCTCCCCGGAATAATACTGTATATATGAACAGTACGCGCCGCAATGTCACCTTGCTGGCCGCCTGCCAGGCGATGCTGTTCAGCAGTAGTTCCACTCTGGCAGCGATCAACGGTCTTGCAGGCATGGCGCTCGCGACGAACCCGGCGCTCGGCACGCTCCCTGTCACCACCTGGGTGCTCGGCGGCGCGATCGCCACGCTGCCGGCGTCCCTGTACATGAAGCGGGTAGGGCGCACACAGGGTTTGATGGCGGGTGCATGGACGGGAATCGCGGCCGCGCTGCTCTGCGCACTGGCCGTGGGCCTGCACAATTTCTGGCTGCTTTGCCTGGGGACGCTCATTTTCGGCGCGTCCAATGCCACGGGCCAGTACTACCGGTTTGCCGCCGCCGATGTGTCGCCTCCGGATTACAAGGCGCGGGCGATCTCGCTGGTGCTGGCGGGCGGCCTTGTGGGCGGCATCATCGGACCGGGGATGAGCCGCTTTTCCGTGGACGCATTTGCGGACCGTTTCCTTGGGGCCTACCTGGTCCCCATACTGTACTGCGTTGTGACCATCGCGCTGTTGTCCAGGACTCGCATTCCCGATCCTACTGCCGCCGAGCAGGCGAGCGGCGGCCGCCCGCTGCGCGAAATCGCCAGGCAGCCGAAGTTTTTCGTCGCAGTCCTGTCCGGCGCGGTCGGCTACGGCGTGATGAACCTGCTCATGACCGCTACGCCGATTGCCATGGGCCTCTGCGGCCATCCATTTGGCGACGCGGCGTTCGTCATTTCCTCGCATGTCATCGCAATGTTCGCGCCGTCCCTGGTTGCGGGATCGCTGATCAAGCGTTTCGGGGTGCTGAACATCATTCTGGCCGGGGCGGTCCTCAACGTGGCCTGCGTCGCGGTGGCGCTCACCGGGCTCGATGTGGCCCATTTCTGGATCTCGCTGGTCTTGCTCGGTGTCGGCTGGAACTTCATGTACATCGGCGGCACGACCCTGCTTACTGAGACCTATCGCCCCGAAGAAAAGGCCAAGGCGCAAGGCGCGAACGACATGTGCATCTTCGTGATGATGGTGATTTCGTCGCTCACATCGGGAATGCTGGTGACGACCGCCGGCTGGAACAGGGTGAACCTGTTCGCGCTTCCTTTGCTGGCCGTGGTCGGTGCGGCGGCGTTTTGGCTGGCAATGCGTCGGGAAAGGGCGCCAGCGTGACCGCTATCCTGCCTGCGAGCCTCGGCCAGTCGCTGGACGAAGTCGATACTCCCGCGCTGATCCTCGACCTCGACGCCTTCGAGCGCAACATGGAGCGTCTCAACCAGGCGCTTGCGGGGCGCCGCATCCGTGTGCGCGCGCATGCCAAGACCCACAAATGTCCGGAAATTGCGCTGCGGCAGATCAAGGCCGGCGCGATCGGCGTGTGCTGCCAGAAAGTGTCGGAGGCCGAAGCCATGGTCGATGGCGGTGTCGGCGACGTTCTTGTGTCCAACGAGGTTGTCGGTGCGCAAAAGCTGGCGCGCCTTGCACGGCTCGCGAAGCGCGCGCGTATCGGAATCTGCGTCGACCATCCCGAGCAGATCACCGCCCTGGGCTCGGCGGTGCAGGCCGAGCACGCGGACGTGGATGTCTATGTCGAGATCGACGTCGGCGCACGGCGTTGCGGAGTTGCGCCCGGGGCGCCGGCGCTCGA
>JANMWU010000857.1:0-2027 GCA_031380785.1 Gemmatimonadaceae bacterium | reverse complement strand
TCGCGCGCCTTGCCATCGCTCGGCGCCATGTGCATGCGAAAACCGGGTGCGGCGTTGATCTCGCAGATCGCGCCGCCGATTTCCTTGTAGCTCTGCGTGATGTCCGGCGTGAGAAAGTCGACGCCACCGATATCGAGCCCGATCGCCTTCACCGCCCGCACCGCCATCTCGGCATTGTCAGGATGTACCAGGTCCGTCATGTCACGCGCGGTGCCACCGGTACTCAAATTGGCCGTGAGGCGTAGGTACACGACTTCATCCTTCGGAGGCACGGACTGCACGGTGTAGCCAAGCTTGGCGAGCAGGCCGGTGGCCTGTGCGTCGAGGTCTATTCGAGTAAGTACTTTTTCGTGTCCAATGCCACGCCGCGGATCCGAATTCACGATCGCCACCAGCTGCTCGACGGTGTTCACACCGTCGCCGACCACGTGACCCGGCTCGCGCTTGGAGACGGCCACCAGTTCACCGTCGATCACCACCATGCGATGATCGTGGCCGGTGATGAATGTCTCGACGATCACACTGCGGGAATGCTCGGCTGCACGCGCGAATGCTTCACGGATTTCGGTCTTATCTGACAGGTTGATCGAGACACCGCGACCGTGGTTGCCGTTGTACGGCTTGA
This sequence comes from Gemmatimonadaceae bacterium, assembly GCA_031380785.1. Taxonomy (GTDB): domain Bacteria; phylum Gemmatimonadota; class Gemmatimonadetes; order Gemmatimonadales; family Gemmatimonadaceae; genus JACMLX01. The sequence continues at coordinate 1,402 of JANMWU010000857.1, read as the reverse complement.
GCACGACAGGGAATCCGATGCGCTCAGCCGCACTCACGGCCCGATCGGCGCTTTGCACCAGTCGCTGTTTCGGAACCGGCAGACCGAGGTTTGCGAGGATTTTATTTGTTTCTTCCTTGTCGCTGGCCAGTTCGACCGCGATGTGCGACGTCCGGCCGGTGACGGTGGCCTGAATGCGCTGCTGATGCACGCCGTAGCCGAGCTGAATCAGCGATTGTTCGTTGAGCCGGATCCAGGGAATGCCGCGCTTTTCGGCCGCGTGCACTATGCTGGCGGTACTGGGGCCGAGTGCGCGCCGCTGTGCGTAGCGAATGAAGGTGTCGCGGGCGGATTCCCAGTCGAAGCTGCGATCGAAGTCGTCCGGCTGCAGATCGGTCGGCAGCAGCGAGTGCAACAGGTTGAGCGAGAGATCGGCCGCTTCGATGCCGACATCTTCCTGCTCGTACTCGAAAGCGACGTCGTAGACACCATCGCGACCGGCACCGCGCGTCTTGCCGAATGTGACCGCAATACCGGCCGTGTTCTGCATCTCGATCACGACGTGTTCGAAGACGTGACCCAGCCATGTGCCTTCGTCTTCGGTCATCCGTCGGATGAAGCCGCCCGGCTCACCGTAGCTGCAACCGTGTTCCTTGAGGCCCGGCAGTCGATCGACGAGTGTATCGATGAACCCGCGTCCCAATCGCATTGTCGGCCAGGCTTCGAGCGCACCGAGGTCGACTTCCAGGCGGATAACCGGGAAGTGAGCGTAGTGGCTCGGTCCGACGTAGACGTTGCGATCGAGAATCTTCATGTGGCGGGGCCAGACTGCTGAACGGTGTGTTGCAGCGTGACGACGTTCTTGCCGTGCGCTTTCCCCGTGCGCAGGTCGAAGCCGGCGCCTTCTGCGAGCTGGTGCATGCGGATGCCGATCAGCGTGATCGTGTCATGAGGCTCGGCTGAGTGCATCGACGAGAACTCGACATCGCGCATGTCGATCACGGTTACAGAGCTGGTGCCCATCACATCAATCGCATCGTCGGGCGAAATGAATGCGGCGGTGTCTTCATCGACGCCGAGTCCGAGCAGGGCGGGGTTGTAGGACAGTGCGGTGAGCAGTCGGCCGAGTCGATCGCGCTGGCGGAAATGCTGATCGATGATGATTTCGCGGGTGAGGCCGAAGCCTGGCGCCATGGTGACCATGCCGGCGCGCGGTGTGGGGCCTTCCTCGCCGCCGGCGATCATGTGTGCCGACATGACCGCGGCGCCAGCGCTGGTTCCCGCGACTGGCATGCCGGCGTAGAAGCGATCGATGAGAATGCGTGCGGCGGGTGTGCCGCCCATGATGGTGGTGAGGCGGAGCTGATTGCCGCCGGTGATAAACACGCCGTCGGCGTCTTCGATCTGCGAGATCCAGTCGCGA
>JANMWU010000854.1:0-1923 GCA_031380785.1 Gemmatimonadaceae bacterium | reverse complement strand
GATGACCCGTCGCCTTGAACATCTGGTCGAGCGCCAGCTGCATGCGCTCCCAGATACCGTAGCCGTCCGGGCGGATCACCATACAGCCGCGCACCGGCGAATAGTCCGCCAGCTCGGCCTTCAGTACCAGTTCGTTGTACCACGCGCTGAAGTCTTCGGCGCGTGTGGGAAGTTTTTTGTCGTCGCTCATGCTGCTCCGTCGGTGAGTCGATGCACCGGCTGTTGGGAATTCCTGTCCTTCACTGCTGCTCGGCAAGCCACGTTGCCAGCTGCACCGATGTCTCAGCCCCACTCGTCAGATCGCGCAACGTGCCTTCGCCTGGCGTTTCAGCGCGCAGTATCAACGCCTGCGCCGCACCGGCACTGACAGCGGCCTTGAGCTGCTTTCCGATCTGCTGCGGGCGCAGCGCATACTCTACGCGACGACCGGCCCGGCGCAGCGCGCCGACCGTCGTGCGCACCACCGACGCGTCGACATCATCCGCTGCCGCAACCCAGAACTCCGGTGCAGGCGGCGCCGACGGCAGAAGGCCACGATCGCGCAGCAGTTCGCCGAGCACCACGTCACCCCATCCGAATCCTGCCGCGGGCATATCGACACCGCCGAGCGCTTTGAGCAGGTCGTCGTAACGTCCGCCACCGCACACCGCGCGCAGTTCGCCCTTCGCGTCAAAGACTTCGAACACGATGCCGGTGTAGTACGCGAGGCCGCGCACAATTGTCAGATCGAGCCGCACCCACGGTGTGACTGCGGCGCCGATCAGCGACTCGGTCATCGCCAGCGTCTCCTGCAGCGCCGCCAACCGCGCCGCCGCGTCAACATCATTGAGCAGCGCGGACAACGCGCTGGCGCCATCCGCGTTCGCCGCCTCGATCAGCGCAAGCAGTTCGCTGACCTGTGCCTCGGTGAAGCCCGACGCAATCAGCTTTTCGACTGACAGTTCACGCGGAGTCCGATCGAGCTTGTCGAGCACTGCGTAAATCGCCGGCACACGTTCGTCGGGATGGCCGAGCGACCGCAACACTGCATTCAGCAGCAGCCGGTTTGAAAGCCGCACGCGAACATCCGCGCTGGTGAGCCCGAACTCACGCAGCATGTCGATCACCAGCGCGAGCAGCTCCGCGTCGGCGGATTCACCACCGTCACCGAAGATGTCGGCGTTCAACTGGAAATGCTCACGAAGCCGTCCGCGCTGCGCCCGCTCATATCGAAACAGCTGCGGAATCGAGAACCAGCGTACCGGCTTCCGCAGTGAGTTCGCCTGAGCGGCGATCATTCGCGCGACAGTCGGTGTCATTTCCGGCCGTAACGTGACGTCACGGGCGCCTTTGTCGACGAAGTTGTACAGCTGATCGACAATCTCGGCACCGCTCTTCTTCGTGTAGAGCTCCAGAGGCTCCAGCGGCGGACCGTCGTATTCCACAAAACCATATCGCGCCGCCACCCGTCGCCACACTGAAAAAATGTGCGCGCGTTCGGCGAATGCGGGCGGATAGAAATCGCGAAAACCGTTCAGTGGGCGGATCGATGCCATCAGCCAAGCTTACCCGACAAGGGGATCGATCTGCAACCGCTGCATCGCGTCCCCCACCGTGTGAAAAGATCCCGTGACCAGCACCGTCGCCGCGCCACGTTGCGATCGCTCCAAAGCGGCGCCGAAATCGACCTCGGCAAACGCCTCGCATCGCGTACCCGCGTTTGCCATGGCATACGCCAGCACATTGTCCAACTGCCACTGCCGCGACTCCGGCGCCGTTGGCGCCTGCGTCAACACCAGCCGGTCGAGCTCCGGCATCAGCCGGTCGAGCATCCCGCGCCAGTCCTTGTCGGACAGCACACACACCACCGCCGCCAGCGGTCGCACCGGCACCACTGCACGAATCGATTCCACCACCGTTGCAATGCCATCCGGATTGTGTGCC
>JANMWU010000848.1:0-1563 GCA_031380785.1 Gemmatimonadaceae bacterium | reverse complement strand
GAGTGCGGACGTCTGGCGGCGGAACACATCGGCGCGCTGATCGACGCGAATGGCGCAGGGAATGTTGCCGCTGTGCTGATGGAGCCCGATGCGGGCACCAACGGCATCGTCGCGCCTGACAGTTACTGGCCTGCGTTGCGGGACGTAACGCGCGAGCGCGAATCGTTGCTGATTGCCGATGAGGTGATGAGTGGATTCGGGCGATGTGGTGAGTGGTTTGCGTGGCAGCGTTACGGCGAAGCCGGGCGACCGGATCTGATGACGCTCGCGAAAGGGCTGACGGGCGCGCACGTGCCGCTCGGTGCCGTGGTGCTGTCAGCCGATGTTGCAGCGCGTTTCGAGCACGAAATGTTGCTCACCGGGCTGACGTATTGCGGACATCCATTAGCCTGCGCGGCTGGCCTGGCGGCGGTGTCGGCGTATGAAAATGAACACCTGATCGAGCGGTCGCGCAGGCTGGGCGCTGTTCTGCTTGAATCAGCGCGCGCGCTGCAATCGCGACATGCAGTCATCGGCGATGTGCGCGGCGGAGCCGGATTGTTCGTGGTGATCGAACTGGTAGCCGATCGCGAAACTCGTGAACCAATCGCGCCCTGGCCCGCTGCGGCAGCGCCGCTGACCGCGTTGATGCGCGACGCGATGAGCGAAGGCGTCTCGTTTGCTTCACGCGGAAATCTGCTGATCCTGGCGCCACCGCTGGTGATCACTGAACACGACCTCACTGACGCGATGGCGCTCCTGGACCGATTGCTCGGCAAGCATTTTCCGTCGATCACGGGCACCTGATGCCAGCGTTTCTGTCGCTGCGCGAGATGATCGATCAGCATGTGCACGATGGCATGACGGTCGCGCTCGAGGGGTTCACGCATCTCATTCCGTTCGCGGCGGGACACGAAATCATCCGCCAGCGACGCCGTGATCTGTCACTGGTGCGCATGACACCGGATCTGATCTATGATCAGATGATCGGAATGGGTTGCGCGCGCGAACTCATTTTCTCGTGGGGCGGCAATCCGGGCGTGGGCTCGCTGCACCGTCTGCGCGATGCACTGGAGCATCAGTGGCCGCATGCGCTCACGCTTGATGAACACAGTCATGCCGGAATGGCGGTGCGATATTCGGCTGGCGCGAGCGGACTGCCGTTCGGAATTCTCAAGGGCTACACGGGAACTGATTTGCCGGCGGCGAACCCGTCGCGGATCGCGTCAGTTTCATGTCCATTCACCGGCGAGACGCTGACTGCCGTGCCGGCGATCAGACCTGACGTGACGATTCTGCATGCGCAGCGCGCCGATCACGACGGCAACGTCCTGTTGCACGGCATCGTTGGTGTGAGTCGCGAGGCGGCGATGGCGGCGCGGACGCTGGTGATCACCGTCGAAGTGGTGACCGACAATCTCGACGCGGCGATGAATGCGTTCGTCATTCCGTCGTGGCAGATCGCGGCAATTGCCGTGGTACCTGGAGGCGCGTATCCGTCATATGCGCTCGGTCACTACGCGCGCGACAACGCGTTCTATCTGGCGTGAGACGCGATTGCGCGGTCGCGGGCGACCTTCCTGG
>JANMWU010000842.1:0-6304 GCA_031380785.1 Gemmatimonadaceae bacterium | reverse complement strand
ACGCGCGCGACGGTGCTGCTGCAAGGTGAGTCCGGCACCGGCAAGGAACTGCTGGCCCGCGCGCTGCACGATCAGAGCGACCGTCGCGACAAGCCATTCATTCAGCTGAACTGCGCCGCGCTCCCGGAAGGGTTGATCGAGAGTGCGTTGTTCGGCCATGAAAAGGGAGCGTTCACCGGCGCGCTCAAGCGCGTGGAAGGCGCCTTTGAACGCGCGCATCGCGGCACGCTGCTGCTCGACGAAGTGAGCGAGATGCGACTCGATCTGCAGGCGAAGTTGTTGCGCGTATTGCAGGAGCAGGAGTTCGAACGTGTGGGTGGCACCAGTCCGATCCGGGTGGATGTACGCATCATCGCCACCACCAATCGCAAGCTGCAGGCAGATGCCGCAAATGGCACCTTCAGGCAGGATCTGTACTATCGCCTGAGCACCATTCCGATCATGATCGCACCGCTGCGCGACCGGCCCGAAGACATTCCGCTGCTGGCGTATCGCTTTGTGATGCGCACGGCGGCCGACATCAAGAAGGATGTGAAAGGCATCACGCCGGAAGCGATCGAGATGTTGCAGCGCTATCCGTGGCCGGGCAACGTGCGTGAACTGCAACACGCCGTGGAGCGCGCCGTCATTCTTTCGAACGAAGTGATGCTTACGCCCAACGCATTCGATGCGGTGCGCTACGGTCTCGACGTGGCGAGCAGTGTGATGTCACCGACGCCGCGTAGTGGTGCCGCGGCCGTGCGCGCGCAAACGCCCGGATCATCGCCCGCGGCGTCTGGCAACGACGGCGTCTGGCTTGGCACGCTGAACGTGAACGAAGCCGAAACGGCGCTGATTCAGCGTGCGCTGGAAGCGGCGGGCAACAATCGTACGCGCGCGGCGGAACTGCTCGGCATCAGCGTGCGCACGCTGCGCAACAAGCTGAATGGGCCGGGGCGGACGGGGGAGCAGGATGTGGTGGAGGATGAGGTGGGATAGCCCGGCGGTGCATCAGGCGCTACCCGACCGCGTTACGAGCCCGCGACGTCGCAAAAGCTTGGTCAACTCGCGAAGCCACACAACCGAACTCGCAACCACGATGCATCGCACCCAATCCGCTCCGTTCAGGTTTTCGGTCGAAAACGCGACCTGCAGGAACGGCACATAGATCACGGCAATCTGGAGCAGGAACGAGAGGCTCACCGCCCCCCAGAGCCAACTGTTACTGAGCAAACCTGTGAGTGCACTCCGCTCGTCCGAACGCGCGTTGAAGACGTTGAACAGCTGAAACATCATCAACGTCGTGAACGCCATCGTCTGCGCGTGACGCATCGTTCCTGATCCCGCGATGAGACCCCCCGGCAGCGCCGCGTCGAGCACGAGCAGCGTGCCCGACGCCATGATGACGCCAACGAGCGCGATACCGCGCCACATCTGTGGCGTGATCACACCCTCGTCGCGCGGCCTCGGCAAACGGAGCATCAAGCCCGGTTCGACGGGATCAACACCCAGCGCCAAGGCCGGTGCCCCGTCAGTGACGAGGTTGATCCACAGCAGCTGCGTCGCCAGGAGGGGGAGGACGACGCCACTGCCATCACTGCGCAGACCCAGCGCGTCAGCGAACAGGACGCCGGCGAACATCGTGATGACCTCTCCGATATTCGACGACAGCAGAAAGCGAAGAAACTTTCGGATGTTCGAGAAGATGGCGCGCCCTTCTTCGACAGCCGCAACGATCGTGGCAAAGTTGTCATCCATCAGCACCACGTCCGCGACTTCCTTGACCACGTCAGTCCCGGTGATCCCCATCGCGATTCCGATGTCCGCGGATTTGAGCGCGGGAGCGTCGTTCACACCATCACCGGTCATCGCGACCGTCGCGCCACCCTGCTGCAGCGCTCTGACAATGCGAAGCTTGTGCTCCGGATTGACGCGCGCATACACCGAAATATCGCGGACTGCGACTGCGAGTTGTTCGTCTGACATGTCGGTCAGCTCGGCTCCGGACGCCACACGTCCATTGAGCGCAATGCCGAGTTCCCGTGCGATGACGACCGCGGTACGGGGATGATCACCCGTGATCATGATCGGTCTGATACCGGCGGTAAGCGCCGTGGCGACCGCGGCTTTCGCCTCGGCGCGAGGTGGGTCGAGCATGCCTATCAGTCCGAGGAACGACAAATTCGTCTCGGTGCGCGGGTGAAGCAGCTCGGCCGTCACAGCGTCTGTGGGCAGTGTACGCGTCGCGAGTGCCAGTGTGCGAAGTGCTTCGTCCGCGAGCGCTTCATTGGCGCGTGCGATGTCAGCCCGCCGTATCGCTGTCAGCGCAATCACAGTCTCTCCGACACACTCGTGCGTGCAGAGCGCCAGAAGCACGTCGGGCGCACCCTTGGTGAACGCCACAAGCGACGCGCCGGCGTTCACATCGCGGTGGAGCGTCGTCATCAGTTTCCGTTCGGATGAGAACGGAATTTCGCCGATTCGTGGGCAGTGCAGATCGAGCTCCGGCGAGAGCAGTCCGGCTTTCCGCGCCGCCACCATCAGCGCGCCTTCAGTCGGATCACCCTGCACCAGCCATCGCCCGTCACGCTCGTGCAATGTCGCGTTGTTGACGCGGTCTGCCGCGGTGAGCGCCCGGCGCAACTCGATGCGCAATGCGCCGTCGACAGGTGCCCCTCCGTCCGCCAGCACACTCCCGACAGGCATGTAACCGGTGCCGCCAAAATGCACACGTCCGCTGGCGGTGATCATGGTGCGCACCGTCATCTCGTTGCGGGTCAGCGTGCCTGTTTTGTCGGATGCGATGACCGTGGCGGAACCGAGCGTCTCGACGGCGGCAAGATGGCGGACGATTGCCTGACGTTTCGCCATCCGTTGCACACCCAGTGCCAGCACGGCCGTGACCACGGCAGGCAAACCTTCCGGCACGGCCGCAACCGCCAGTGCCACTCCCAGAATCAGCACGTCGAAGAATGACGACAGATCGTGGATCCCTTCCATGACAACGATCGTACCGATCATGAGCACCGCCACAATGGTGACGACGACGCCAAGCACGGTACCGACGCGATCAAGTTCTTTCTGCAGCGGAGTCGGTTCATCCGGCGCGTTCTTGAGCATGCCCGCGATTCGTCCCATCTCGGTCTGCATACCGGTCTCGGTGACGATCGCTGTTCCTCGCCCTGAACCTGCCGTCGTTCCGCTGAAGAGCATGTTGCGCTGGTCACCGAGGACGCTGACGTCGACGACGGGCACGTGATCCTTGAGCACCGGGAAACTTTCACCTGTCAGCGCCGCTTCCCCGATGTGCAACGAAATCGATTGCAGCAGCCGGGCGTCGGCGGGAATTGTGTCGCCTTCCTCGATGACGATGAGATCGCCCCGGACGAGCTCCGACGCGGGAACCCCGCGTCTCGTACCATCGCGTATGACCCTCGCCTGTGCGGCGGCCATCCGTCGCAGTGCTGCGACAGCCGATGCGGCACGCGATTCCTGCACATAGCCCATGATCGCGTTCAGCAGCACGACGGCCATAATGGCCAGTGCTTCGTACGGCAGTGCCGATTCACGTTCGACGAACCACAATACAGTTGAAACAGCGGCAGCGAAGATGAGCAGCAGCACGAGAACGCTGGTAAACTGCGCCACGAACTTTCTCCACTCCGGCACCGGTGCTTCCGGCGTCAACGCATTGGCGCCATCGCGCTCCAGTCGGAGTTGAGCGTCACGCCCGCTCAGCCCTCGCTGCGAATCAGTACCCAGCGCCTGTACGACGTCAGCCGAGGATTGACGGTACGGCGGCAGCAGACCGCCGCGCCTTGCGGATCCGACCTCGGACTCATGCTCGGGGGAAACGCTCATGCGATGCTGCCGCCGCGGACCTCGAGTAACGAACGTCGCAGCACGTTGGCCGAGGCGTGCAGCCCGGCGTATTCGCTCGGATCAAGTGGGATCCCGATCGCGCGCTCGATACCCGATCGGCCCACGACGCATGGCAGACTGAGATACACGCCTGTGATGCCGTACTGGCCGTGCAAGAGTGTCGAGACTGGCAACACCGCATGCTCGTCGCGCAAGATCGCCTCACAGATTCGAGCCACGCACGAGGCGATCGCGAACGACGTATAACCCTTGTGACGAATGATATCCGGCGCCGCGCCGCGCACTCGCTGAAGCATTGCATCCGGATCGATCACCTCGGCCGAGTTGGCATATTCCCTCAATGGTACGCCAGCGATGTTGGCGGAACTCCATGCGGCAATCTCGGAATCACCATGCTCGCCGATGATGTAGGCGTGCACCGAACGCGCCTCGACCGAGAGCGCCTCACCAATCATCGCGCGCAATCGTGCCGAGTCGAGCAGGGTACCAGAGCCAATGACACGCGCAGCCGCAAATCCTGACTCTTCCTGAGCCACCTGCGTCAGTACATCCACCGGGTTCGTCGTCATCAGCAGAATCCCGGAGAAGCCCTCGGCACCGAGCTGTTTCATGCACTCGCGAACGACGCCGACGTTTCTCGCCAGCAGATCGAGTCGCGATTCGCCTGGTGCACCGCCGACGCCGGCCGCGATGATTACAATGCTCGCCTGCGCCGCGTCGGCGTAGTCTCCAGCGCGAATGTGCACAGGACGGTTCATCGACGCGGCGTGTTGCAGATCCATTGCTTCCGACTCCGCAACGTCGTGGTTCGCATCAATGAGGATGATCTCGCGCGCGGCTCCTCGCATCATCAACGCATACGCGCTGGTCGCACCGACATGCCCACAACCGACAATCGCGATGCGGTCGTGCCTGGTTTTTCGAACGCTCATGCATTCTCCCCAGCGCGTTTTCCGCGCCGCGCATTGATCCGGTGAATCACGCCGCGTGGTGAATTGTCAATGCTGCGCGAGCGCATCGAGCGTGATGGCAGGAAGGCTCACCAAACGGCAACGCTCAGCCCGCGCGCACCGGAGACTCAAAGCCCGGTCGCTTGATCACGAGCGCCGAGCAACCCAATCGACTGATGATGGTCTCGGCGACGCTTCCGATGAAAAAGCCTTCGAAACCTCGACGTGCCGCGCTACCAAGAAAGACGATATCCGCTTCGATTTCGTCGGCCAATTTCGGTATCGCGCCCCTCGGCTCGCCTTGTGGATAGTGCACTGACGCTATGCGATCTGCGCACCTGCCTTCGAGCAACAGTTCATCCATATCCGCGCGAGCGTACTCCTGTTGAATCTGCCGCAACGCTTCGGTGCCGGCCTCACCATACTTGGTTGCGATCATGCGTTCACCCCAGAGATCCCAAGCGTGTCCAATGTGAAGTTCGATACCGGTGCCTTCGCTCAGAACCATCGCGAGACGAAGCACCTCACGACTCAGGAGCCTCGCGTCGCTGGACTTGGCGCCTGGATCGATTGCCAGCAGCGCGCGCAGGGGAAACCGCGTGCTGCTGGCTGGAATCGACCACACCGGTACCGGGCACTTGCGAAACAGATGCTGGCTGAGCGTCCCGAACAGGTCGGCATCGGGGTTCTCTTCTGCCGCGACAATGACGAGATCAGGACGATGCGTCATCACGCTCGCTGTCAGTGTGTACCACGCGACTTCACCGCGCAGGACAGTACGACTCACGTCGCTTTCCGGGAGCGAGGCTCGTGCTTGCTCTTCCATCCGTTGCAGCCGCTCGATTTTGTCTTCCTCCAACATCCGAACCAAGTCTTTCCCGACAGGCGAGTGCAGCAGTCGGTCTCCCGGAGACTCCATGACGCAGACGAAACTCAGCGCGGCGCCGTGCATCCTCGCCAGCTCAATCGCAAACGTCACCGCCCCGTCGCCAGACGCGCGCGCATCCGCGTAAAACCAGATATTGCTGACCGAGCTCGGCATTCGCTGTTTACAGTAGAGATGGACCCCGCGGCTCGATTGCCCCACCCTGCGGCGACGGGTCAACGCGTGCGCGAGCGGTTGACCATACGACACTAATTCTCACGCGGTGAGCACAACGATGCGACGCGGTTTGCCGCGTCGTGCGGCTGCTCAATTCAAATACTACTCCGCGACACGGTGGCTCGCGCGAATTTCGACGCACTGTTTTGATCAGGCGAATGGCCCAGGTAATCACCGAAGTTGCGATGATCAACGTGCCGAAGTCGGCACGGGTACCTCGAGCGCTGTTGCAAACTGAGATCACGACGCGGCCTTACGGGTCGCCGCCGACTCGTTCCCGCACCCACAGATGAAGGCCAGAGCTCGTCTACGCGCAGCGGCGTGAGCTCGACGAAACTGTTGCGACCTGCCAGCGACTCTGACGACTGTCGCAACAGCTGTAGTGATGAGG
>JANMWU010000829.1:0-3499 GCA_031380785.1 Gemmatimonadaceae bacterium | reverse complement strand
GCTGCCGACTGGGTCGAGTGACGCGCGTCGCCGCCATAGCTGAAGCAGGGTGTCCTGCACGACTTCTTCAGCGCGGGCACGATCACCGACCACTCGCTCTGCAAAGCGGACGAGTGGCACGTACCAGGCACGGAAGACGGTCGCAAAGGCATCGTCATCGCCCGCGCTGAGTCGCGCCACCAGATCCGCGCCGTTGTGCGGGCGCGAATTCGGGGGTGGGGGCAACGCCATGCCGCCAAGCGTCGACGCCGCGTCACCCGATGGAAGGGTGCCGCTCTGGCAACTGGAGCGCAGCTGTGGCCGAGGAGAGCGGTGCTCACTGCGCTTACTTGGGTGCGAGCCGGCTGGCTGATGGCGATATGGCACATTTGGGTGAGCGAGCGCGACGCTGCCTATACACGGGCATCGCGCTTCTGTTCACCACGGCCGATTCCGGCCTCAGTCCTGCACCTTCACGAACGACTTCCGGCTCACCCGTGCCGTGTCACCGGCGTACACGAAGCGCATGTTCTGCATGTACTTGCGTGCCGCCTGCCGGACGGACGTACTGGAGACGGTGCGCATGCGGCGCGGCAGATTGTCGGCCAGCCGGTAGTCACCCTGCAGCAGCTGCGCATGGGCCAGCGCATCCACCTGCGCCTCGCTGGTGGACCGTTTGAACAGATTCGACAGTGAGTTCTTGTCAGACGAAAAGGTGAACCCAGCCGGCAGCGAATCGGCGTCCTGCAGCGTTGCCACCGAACGCATAATCAACCGCATGACTGTGTCGGGCTTGCCGGTCGAGACGTAGACGTAGCCCGTCACTAACGCACGGTCGGACACGCTCGCGGACGCGGCATAGCTCAGTCCGCGCTGTTCACGCACGGCCTTTGTGATGAGCTGACCCAGGAACGCGGTCGCCGTGCGAAAGGCGGGATAATCCTCGCTCGTCTCAGGCGGCCCGTCGAACACGCCCATCACATAGTTCGTCGGCGTCAGTCGCGCGAGGAGCGTCACACTGCCGGCGCTCCTGGCAAGCGGAGGCGGTGGCGACCAGATGAACTCCCCGACCGGCTGCCGCGCCAATGTGCGATGAATTGCCGCCTCGACCATCGCGCGCGTCGCCGCCCCTGCCACTACCACGAGCATGCGCGATCGTGTGACCTGCGACTGCAGATATTTCGAGAGCGTCGCGGAATCGAGACCGGCGAGATTGCTCTCGGTGCCGTATGGCGACAGTCGGTACGGATGACCGGCAAAGACGATACTGTCGGACACGACGCTGATCTCACCGTCGGGTGTGGAGCGCACCCGTCGCAGCGAGGACACCATTCGATCACGCGCAAGCGCGATTGCATCCGGCTTGAGCGTCGGCGCGGTGATCCGTTCGGTGATGATGTCCCACGAACGGTCGAATTCCTCGCGCGCGCCGCGGAAGCCAAGCATCGTCCAGTCATTGGTGATCTCCGTCACGGCCGAACTTCCCGTCAGCCCCCACGCGGTGCGCAGCGTCGTATCGGGAAATCCGCGCGTCCCGTATCGGGACGCGCCCAGCAGCATTGACTCGATGCCCTGCGTCGCGGGAGTCAGCTGCCGCGAACCGCCGAGCAGGTACACGTTGACCGCGACGACGCTGGTGAGTGGGTTCATTCGCTGCACGACTTTCACACTGTCGGTCACATACGAAATCACCATGCTGTCATCGGCGATCGGAGCCGCTATGCCGGGAGCAGTGTCGCGGTCCATTGCAGCGCCGATGACGGCGACCAGCACTCCGGCGGAAAGCAGCGGTGCGCGCACGGCGAGCATCATGGGTCTCTCATGAACGAGATGAACTGCCCCAGCGTGCGCCCGACTGCCTGCTCGCTGCCTTCTGGAGTCAGCACGCCGACGATGTATGGCTTCTTCGCGAAGTAGCGCTGGGCGAATGCGCTGATGGTGGCCGGTGTCCGCGCCGCAACCGCCGCATCGTGGCCAAGAAAGAAATCGAGACCGGCCGATGCCCACACATCACCAACTGTACTGGCATACGACGAACTCTCCTCCAGCGCCAGCAGTTCTAAAACTTTTCGGCGCTTTGCGGCGGCAGCGAGCGATGACGCATCGAAGTAGGCCGGTTCGTTCAGCTTGCCGACCTCGGTGCCAAGCAATCCAAGCGCGGGCAGCAGTTTGTCCGGTGTCGTAACGCCGCGGAAACTCAGCTCACCGCCATGGCGATACGTTGCGTGCGTGAAATACGCCGACTGAAAATTTCCGCTGTCCACCAGCAGGCGCTGCAGCTGCGAGTCTTCGGCATTCAGCAGATCAACCAGTGCGTCCGCGTCGAGGGTACCGGTGCTGTCAGAGTTGAGATCGGGACCGCGCCAACTCATCTGAACCGTGACCGTCTGCACCGGGTGCGTGTAGACGAACGCCTGCACAGAATCAAAGGCTGGCGGCTTCGGGACCGGCGATGTTGCGAACGGATTGTTGGCACGACGCCAGCGCGCGAAGTGCTTCCGCGCTTCACTGAAAACCTTCTCGGCCTTTACATCACCAGTGACGATCAGCGCGGCGTTGTTGGGAACGTACCACTGCCGATACAATTCCTTCAGCAGGACCGAGTTCACCGAAAACAGCGACATGTCGTTGCCGATGGTGTTCTTGCGCGGGTACCAGCTTCCCCAAAGCCCCTGAGCAACCGCCGTCGCGAGCTGGCGTTCAGGACTCGATTGGCCGCGCTCCATCTCGTTGCGCACAACAAAGCGCTCGGTCTGCAGGTCCTTGTCGAGAAACACCGGATCGCGCACAAGATCAGCGAGCATCTGCATGCAATCACCGAGTTTATCAGCCGGCAGCCACATGGTGTATGACACCGACTCATCGCTGGTCGCGCCGTTGAACGCCGCTCCGGTGATCGACGCATCGCGTTCAAAAGTGACGTCCGTGCCGCCGTGATAGCTCCGGAAGAGCATGTGCTCGAAGAGATGCGGGACGCCCTGCAGCTCAGCCGTCTGCGTGCTGGCACCGCCACGGAACACGATGTGGGCGGTGGCGAGTGGAACGGCGTGATTCTCGACGACAATCACGACCATGCCGTTGTCGAGCGTGTCACGGCGGATCGGCGTCGGCGAGGCTGAAGCCTGCGCCCGGACAGAGCCGGCGGCCACTAACAGAACGGCGGCTGTCGCGACCGTGCAGCGAAGCCAGCGCCTGACAGAATTGAGCGAAACGAGCATTTGCGCGCCCGGAGTTCGGGGGTTTGTGGTCGCCTTATGGCAAGATATAACCGCTGACGAGCCCGCCACGAAGGGGCGCGGCAGCGCGATGTCAAACTCAGTTGTTTGTCACGGCGCACAGAGCGGCGCCCCTCGTCCGCCAACGTCACCGCCAAGCCCGCCCACCGCCCAACCCCGTGCCGTCAGGTTCCGCCCGCTCCGGCGGACGCTTATCCTTCTCGCTCTGCCGATCGAGCGGCAACGCGTCTGTAGCTCAGCTGGATAGAGCGTCGGCCTCCGGAGCCGAAGGTCGCAGGTTCGAA
>JANMWU010000757.1:0-1975 GCA_031380785.1 Gemmatimonadaceae bacterium | reverse complement strand
CGCGGTCGCTGTTGCCTGCGGCCGACGCGAGACAGCTGATGTCGCGACGGCACTGACCGCGATTGCGTCGCTGTGGTCGCGTGGCGTGGCGATCGACTGGAAGCGCGTGATGCCGTGGCCGGTGCCACATGTGCAGCTGCCATTTTATCCGTGGCAGCGCGAGCGTTACTGGGCCGATGCGGCGGAGCTGAGCGCACCGGGTACGTCGTCAGGATCACGTCGCCTGCGACTGACGGCGGATGCACGGCGTGCGCTCTACACGCAAGTGTGGGAGCCATTGGCTGACGCCGGAGCTGACGCGTTGCGAACACCGTGGCGTTGGCTTGTGGTTGGTGCGGCGAGTGCAGCTGTCGAGCCGCTGGTTTCGGCCCTCCGTGCGCGTGGCGAAGCAGCGACGGCCGTGCAGTCGATGCACGATGCCGGCGTTGCGGTGCGTGAGTGGCAGCATTCAGAGCGCAGCATCGGAATTGTGGTGCTGCCGGTGGACGATGATGCGATGGCGTACGCGCCGGTCGCGGGCATGAACGCGCTACAGCAGGCGATGAATGCAAAGGCTGCAACTCAGACAGCGCGTGTGTGGTGGCTCACGTCCGGTGCGCACGTGGTGGCGGGGCATGCGCCTGGCGTACCGTGCACGCGGCGCGCAGCAGCGTGGGGTGCGGCGCGTGTGATTGCAGAGGAGCATCCGGCCTGGTGGGGTGGCCTGATTGATGTCGCGGCGGACAGTGATATCGCGTCGGCCGCAGTACAGATTGTCGCGTCTCTCACAGCCCGCGATGGTGAAGATCAGATCGCGCTGCGCAACGGCGTCCGACATGCATTGCGCCTTGTGCCGGCCGACAATGTCACGTCGGCTCCGTATGAGTTTCGCGCCGACGCGGCGTACCTGATCACGGGCGGATTGGGCGGCGTTTCACTGACGCTGGCGGCCGCGATGGTGCGTGACGGCGCACGGCGGCTGGTGCTCGTTGGGCGCACGCCGCTGCCACCACGCGCGCAATGGGCCGCGCTCAACGCGACGTCCGTCGCCGGACAGCGGGTTGCGGCGGTGCGTGCGCTCGAGCGGGCAGGGGCATCGGTCCATCTGCTCTCAGCGGACGTGGCTGATGAAACGGCACTGCGTGCGGCGCTCAGCACCTACGAAGCAGAAGGGTGGCCGGAGATAGCTGGCGTGATACACAACGCGGCGGTGCTCGACCTGAGTCTTTCCGGTGACACGACGCCCGAAGCCTTCGCCGCGGCATTGGCTCCGAAACTGATCGGGGCGGAGGTGCTCGATCGTGTGTTTCCGGACGTTGAGCTGTTCGTGTTGTCGTCATCTTTCAGTGCGTCGCTGGCACAGACGGGGATGACGAGCTACACGGCAGCGAATGTCGGGAGTGATGCGCTGGCAGCGGCGCGCCGAGCGAGCGGTCGCCATGCAATCAGTGTTCAATGGGCTGCATGGGATGGCGTCGGCATGGAGACCGACTCCAGAGTATCGCGGAACGTCGCCGAGATGGCGCAGGACGGCGTTGCAGCTATTTCGGCAGACGAAGGGGCAGCGTATTTCATGGCGGCGATCGTGCACCCGGCAAGCGTGCTCGTTGTGCTTCCCGTGGATTGGTCCGCCTTTCGGAAGGCACGTCGCGGCCGTGCGCTGCCGCTGTTTCGCGCGATACCTGACGCGGCGGCCGACATTGGTCAGACAAACGCCACGGAGGAGCTGTTGCGCTCAGCGCTCGCCGCATCGCCGCTCGAGCGCCGCGCGAAAGTTGAAATGATCGTGCGCGGAACACTTGGCGGAATCCTGCGCCGGCCGGCGGCGACGATCGATGCACGGCAGCCGTTCGGTTCGATGGGCGTGGACTCGCTGATGGCGGTGGAAATTCGCAACCGGCTCGAAGCCGCGTTGGATCGTCCGTTGTCGGCAACGCTGACGTGGAACTATCCGACCATCGATGCGCTCACGTCGCACATCGATCAACTGCTTGCA